>JAIRNB010000297.1 GCA_031258265.1 Treponema sp.
AGGGGAAACCGCAGCACCGCTGTCACTTTGCCTGCATTGACGCGGGAGAACTGCCCCGCCTTATCCCCCCGGCAAGCCTGGACAGTATTATTACCGATCCCCCCTGGGGGCTGTACCAAAAGTCCGGCCCCGGGACGGAGACGGCGGAAAAAAACCGGAAGGGGACGAAAGGGGGCCGGACAGGGGAAGCCGGAGGCCCTCGCCTTCCCCCCGGGGAACTGTACAGCCAAAGCCTTGCCGTCTTTTCCGGCCTCCTTAAACCCGGCGCTCCGGCGGTGGTACTCTGCGGCCGGGGGGAGGAATTAAAAGGGGCGGCGGAAAAAAACAGGTTCAGCATCGAAAAAAATATTCCCATCCTCCTTTCCGGCAGGAAGGCGGCGGTTTATGTGCTGAGGAGTCCGGAATGAACATCCGCGTTCCGCTGTGTGCGTGTTCACAAGGAAACCTCTTAGGCGTAATATCGAAGGCATGAAGAGAAAAGCTTTTATCATGCATCTTCACCGGGGCGCCGAAGCGGAATACAAAAGACGGCATGATGCGATATGGCCGGAACTGGAGGAGGAAATCCACAGGGCGGGAATTTCCGATTATTCGATTTTCCTTGATCCGAAGACCAATATCCTCTTTGCCTATCAAATTCTTGCGGATGACGCCGGGGATGGGGACAAGGCGCTGGCCTCCAGGGGAATCGTAAAGAAATGGTGGCACATGATGAAGGATATTATGGACACCAACCCCGATGAATCGCCGGTCAGCGAAGAACTTACAGAGATGTTTCATTTGGATTAAAAGTCCGAATGTCGAGTTTATATTGGGCGCATCGCCGCTCTGCGGCGACCGGGCTTTGACTCACCAGGGTACATATACCGAATAGCCCCAATCGGTTATAATGGGACATCACCATGAGTAACGTGCGGACCGCTGAAGACGGCGCTGTACAGGCAGGTTTTCTATCATCGCAGGGCGGCCGGCGGGAACGGGAGGGCCTGGAGCTTCTCTTTGACATTTCCAGCCTCCTTTCCGATTCTTCCCACATGGAAACGGTGCTTAAACCTGTACTGGAACGGATTGCCCTGTATCTGGGAATTATCCGGGGGATGATCACCATCCTCAACCGGACCAGGGGGGAGATTGCCATTGCGGAAGCCTGGGGCTTGGACGATTCCCAGAAGCTCAAGGGCCGTTACTCCCTGGGGGAGGGGATCACCGGCCAGGTGATAGAAACGGGGAACCCGGTGGCCCTGGTCCGAATCGCCGATGATCCCCGTTTCCTCAACCGGACCGGCGCCCGCCGGGAGGATGAAACCAAGGATATTTCCTTTGTCTGTGTCCCTATCCGCCTGGGCCGCGAGGTTATCGGGGCCATTGGGGTGGACCTGCCCATACGGCACAGGCCGGAATCGAAGGGGGTACCGGAGGGCCGGGCGGCGCTGGACTACGAGCTCCGAATCCTCAGTATTGTGGCGGCTTCTATCAGCCAGATCGTGCGGCTTCACCAGGCGGAACGGGAGGAGATGGAGGATCTAAAGGCGGAGAATATCCGGCTGCAGGAACAGCTCCGGACTGAGCTGCGGGCCCGTTACGGCAGTTCCACCTATGTGATTGGAAATTCCAAGATCATGCGGTCCCTGTACCAGCAGATTGAACAGGTAAGCGGTACCAGCGCCACGGTGCTGCTCCTGGGGGAAAGCGGGGTTGGGAAGGAACGAATCGCCCAGGCGATTCACTACGGTTCCCCCAGGGTGGATAAACCCTTTGTTAAACTGAACTGCGCCGCCATTCCGGAAAGTCTGATCGAAAGCACCCTGTTTGGCCACGAGAAGGGGGCTTTTACCGATGCGGTGAAGATGCGGAAGGGCTACTTTGAGCAGGCGAATAATGGGACTATCTTTCTGGACGAGATTGGGGAGATGCCCCTCTCTATTCAGACAAAATTTTTACGGGTTTTGCAGGAGCGGGAATTTGAACGGATCGGCGGCTCGGAGACGATCAAGGTAAATGTACGGATCATCGCCGCCACTAACGCGGACCCGCAAAAGCTCATAGCCGCCGGCCGCTTCCGGGAGGACCTGTACTACCGGCTTTCGGTCTTCCCCCTGGTGGTCCCCCCCCTGAGGGAGCGGAAGACCGACATCATGCTCCTGGCCGATTATTTTGTGGAAAAATTTTCCGCTGAACATGACAAGAAGATCAGCCGCATCAGCCCCAGCGCTGTCGATCTGATAAACCGTTACCCCTGGCCGGGGAACGTCCGGGAACTGGAAAACTGCATTGAACGGGCGGTGATTCTGTCGCGGGACGGGGTTATTCACAGCTACCACCTGCCCCCCGGCATGCAGAAGGGGGGGGCCGAAACCCCCGGCAAGGACCGCCAGACCCTGAAAGCGGTGCTGGAATCGGTGGAAAGGGAAATGGTGGAGGAAGAACTGCGGCGGGCCAGGGGAAACATGGCCCGGGCGGCTCAAAACCTGGGGATTTCCGAACGAATCATGGGGCTGCGGGTAGCTAAATACGGATTTAAACGGGAGGATTTTCAGGAACAACAGTGAAGGCTAAAGAACCGCATATCATCTACCGTTATGTTAAACCTAGCCTGCCGCGGATGAGTCTTGGACTTACCGTCAAATTCCTGGGAACCGTGGCGGACCTTTTCCTGCCCTGGATTCTCGCCTACATGATCGATGAGGTGGTCCCCCAGAGGGAGATACCCCTGATCCTCCGCTGGGGGCTTGTCATGATCTTCTGCTCTGTCATGGCGGTAAGCTTTAACGTCATGGCTAACCGCATGAGCGCCGCAGTGGCCAGGGATATTACCAGGGTGATCCGGCACGATCTTTTTTCCAAAATATCCTTTCTTAGCTGCGCCCAGATCGACCGGATGACCATTCCTTCCCTTGTCGCCCGGCTTTCCTCGGATACCTACAATATCCACCGCATGCTTTCCGGCATGCAGCGCATAGGGGTCCGGGCCCCCATCCTGCTCCTGGGGGGTATCCTGATGACCCTAAGCCTGGACCCCGTGCTGACCCTGGTGATGGTTGGGATTCTCCCCTTTACCCTGCTGGTGGTATACCTGGTGTCCCGAAAGGGAATCCCCCTTTACACCAGCCTGCAAAGCGCGGTGGATGCCATGGTGCGGGTGGTCCGGGAAAACAGTACCGGGGTCAGAATCGTCAAGGCCCTGTCCAAAGGGGATTACGAAAGGCGGCGCTTTGGGGAGGCCAACCAGGAAATGACCAGCCGGGAATGGAAGGCCAACATCATCATGGGAATCACCAACCCCGCCATGTTCCTGTTCCTCAACCTGGGGCTGGTGGCGGTGATCATCGTGGGGGCCTTTCGGGTCAACGCGGCGCAGAGTCAGGCGGGGATCATTTTGGCTTTCCTCACCTACTTCACGATAATCCTCAATGCCACCCTGTCGATTACCCGGATGTTTGTCATGTATTCCCGGGGCAGGGCCAGCGGGGACCGGATTGGCGAAGTCCTGGCCCTGCCGGAGGATCTGCGCCTTGCCGGCAGGGACCATGTGGACAACGGCTTTCACATCAGTTTTGAGGATGTGCGTTTTTCCTATACGTCCAACCCGGAACAGCGGAATTTGCTGGAGGGGATCAGCTTTGACCTAAAGCGGGGAGAGACGCTGGGAATCCTGGGGGAAACCGGCTGCGGCAAATCCACGATCCTCCAGCTCCTCCTCCGCTTCTACGACGTGGAGGGCGGCAGAATCCGTATCCACGGGGACGATATTCGGGGTATTCCCCCGGCGGAACTCTACAGCCTTTTCGGGATCGCCATGCAGAAGGATGTACTCTTTGCCGACACCATCCGGGAGAACATCAGCCTTGGCCGGGAACTTTCGGAGGAGGAGCTGCGCCGGGCCCTGCGTTTTGCCCAGGCGGAGGAATTTGTAAACGGCATTGCCGAAGGCCCGGATCACCGGATCAGCTCCCGGGGTTCCAATCTTTCCGGCGGCCAGCGGCAGCGGCTCCTTATCAGCCGGGCCCTGGCGAAGGGGCCGGAGATCCTGCTTCTGGATGATTCCTCCAGCGCCCTGGACTACCGTACCGATGCGGAACTGCGCCGGGCCCTGCGGAAGCACTTTAGTAATACTACCACCATCATCGTTGCCCAGCGCATTAGTTCCGTGATGCAATCGGATCATATCATGGTTCTTGAACAGGGCCGCATCATCGGCTATGGGACTCACCGGGAACTGCTGGCATCCTGTCCGCTGTACCGGGAGATTAGCGAATCCCAAATGGGCAGGGCCGGCGGCAATACGGAGAGGCCGGGCGTGGCCGGAGGGGCGGTCCGTGTCTGACCGGATGCCGGGAATCCCCGGAGGGGGGATCAACCGGGGGCCCCGGGGCGGCGTATTAAGCCCCGCCCTTGTCCGGCGGCCCAAGGTGAAGGTCCTTAAAACCGTAGCCCGGCTCTGGCGTTACCTGGCGAATTACCGGGCCCTCATCGTGGCGGTGATCCTCCTTACCGTCCTCAGCAACTGCCTGGCCCTCCTGGGTCCCATGCTTTCGGGCCAGGCCATCGACGCCATCGGGCCCGGCGCGGGGAAAGTGAATTTTGAGGAGATGTTCCGCAACTGCGCCTGGATGGCCCTGTTTTACATTGTCTGTTCGGTGTTGAACTACTTCCTTTCGGTACAGATGATCACCCTAAGTCAGCGTACCGCCCGGCAGATGCGGACCGACATATTTGACAAGCTTATGGTCCTGCCGGTCAGTTTTTTTGACAGCCACCAGACCGGGGATATTATCAGCCACATTTCCTACGACATTGACACGGTGAACGTCAGCCTGGCCAACGATCTGCTCCAGATCTGTACCACCGTGGTAACCGTAACAGGTTCCCTGGGGATGATGCTTTCGATCTCCCCCCTCCTGGGCCTGGTATTCCTCATCACCGTTCCCCTGGCCGCCCTGTTCATCAAATCCCAGGCCGGGAAGATCCACGGTTTCTTCCGCCTCCGTTCCGCCGCCCTGGGGGCCCTGAACGGCTTTGTGGAAGAGATCGTCTCCGGGCAAAAAACCATTAAGGCTTACCACCGGGAGGATGTCATCCTTGGCCGTTTTGACAGCGTCAATGAGGATGCCTGCGGGGCCTACTACGACGCGGACTACCATTCCTCAAGCCTGGGACCCAGCGTCAATTTTATTAACAACCTGTCTTTAACGATGATCTCTGTTTTTGGGGCCATCCTCTACCTGGCGGGCCGGATCACCCTGGGGAATATGAGTTCCTTTGTCCTCTATTCCCGTAAATTTTCCGGCCCTATCAACGAGGCGGCCAATATCCTTTCGGAGATTCAATCCGCCGCCGCCGCCGCGGACCGGATCTTTGAACTCCTGGATCAGGAACCCGAAAAGCCGGACCTGGAAGGGGCCGGCGACCTGGGGCCGGTAATGGGGGACGTGGAATTTAGCGGCGTCAATTTCGGCTACCTGCCGGACAAGCCCGTGCTGCGGAACCTGAATCTCCACGCCCGGCGGGGGGCCCTGATCGCCATCGTGGGCCATACCGGGGCGGGAAAAACCACCATCATCAACCTGCTTATGCGCTTCTACGATCCCCAAAGCGGGACCATTACCATCGACGGCACAAACATCAACAAGGTAAGCCGCCGGAGTCTGCGCCTGGCCTTCGCCATGGTCCTGCAGGAAAGCTGGCTTTTTGACGGTACGGTTTATGAAAACATTGCCTACGGCTACCGCCGCCCCGGTGAGGAAGAAGAACCCTCCGGCGCCGGTTACAAAAGTTCGCATACGCCGGGCCTTATGGAAGATGTGGTAAAAGCCGCCAAGGCCGCCCAGGCCCACCCCTTTATCATGCAGCTTCCCCAGGGCTACGATACCCTGCTAAGTGAAGACGGGGTAAATATCTCCCAGGGCCAGAGGCAGCTCCTGACGATTGCCCGGGCCATGCTCCTCGATGTCCGCATGCTCATCCTGGACGAGGCCACCAGTAACGTTGATACCCGCACGGAACTCCGCATCCAGGAAGCCATGCGCCGCCTCATGAAGGACAAGACCTGCTTTGTTATTGCCCACCGCCTTTCCACCATCCAGAACGCCGATCTCATTCTGGTCATGCGGGAGGGCGAGCTGGTGGAACAGGGGACCCACGCCGCCCTGCTGGAAAAAAACGGCGTATACGCGGACCTTTACCGTTCCCAGTTTGGGTAAGCGAAACCCCGTAAGACAAAGCCGCCGCCGGTATTATTACTGCGTTTGTTTTGGAATCCGGGCGCATCCCCGCC
>JAIRNB010000323.1 GCA_031258265.1 Treponema sp.
CTAAAAGTTCCGGAACCCCGAATTTCAAAGATAATTGTTTTTTTCGTTAAGATTTTTGCCCGGTTGTATCTTTTTCTTTTTTTGGGGGTGGCCAGGGTCCTGCTGCGGGGGGGAGACTACTTATTTGACGTTTATAAAAGGGCGCTGCAGGGAGACAGCCGCTGCCTCCTTGCCTTTCGGCATCCTAACGGCGGGGAGCCCCAGCTGCTTGCCTGGTTTATTATTTACCGGCTCAGGCAGTTGGCCCGGAAGGCGGGGGTCTCTTTCTCCCGAAGACCCCATATATGTTTTGTTTACGGATACGAGGTTGTCCGCTGGGGAGGCTTTGTCGCCCGGCTGGTGATGCCCCGGCTGGGCGCCATGCCGGTCCATCACGCAAAACTGGACTCCGTAGGAATGTCGAGGATCTATAAGACCATTATTGAAGGGCCCTATCCCCTGGCCATAGCCCCCGAAGGGCAGGTAAGCTATACCTCCGAAACGGTGCCCCGGCTGGAGCAGGGGACCGTCCGCATCGGTTTTCAGGCGGCGGAGAAGCTGGCCAAGGAGGGAAAAACCTGTCCGGTGGAGGTGCTGCCGGTTTCTATCCATTTCCGGTATGGCCTGTGGGCGAGGGTATCCCTGGAACGGCTGCTGCGGAGGATCGAAAAGTACACCGGCACGGGGATGAAGGGTAAATCCGGTACGGCGGTTCCCTTTTCGGAGCGGCTTAGGCAGTGCCGGGATATGATCTTAGCTCTTAATGAAAGACGCTACGGGATTGTTCCCGATGAGGGCCTTTCCTTTGCGGAAAGGGTTGATGCGGTGATGGAGCTTGCCCTGGACAGCGCCGAAAAAATTCTGCGGATCCGGCGGGGAGGGGGGGATAATGGCGATATAATCGGCCGGCTGTATCATATACGGCAGATCTGCTGGGACCGGATCTATGTGCCCGAAATGGAGAACCTGGATGCCATCCCCAAGGTTGAACGGTCGCTGGCGGACCTCCGGGCCGGGGAAGCCTGGTATGCCAGCCGTCATATGGAATTGGTCGATTTTGTATGGTATTTCCGGATACCCGTTCCGGAGGACGATGCCCCCCTGCACCTTAGAATAGAGTATGTCCAGAATCTGTGGGATTTTGCGAACCGGACCATGGGAGGGGCTTATACGAAACGGGTTATTAATCCCCATCCCAGACGGGTAATCATCCAGGTTGCGCCCCCCCTGAATCTTACCGAACGGCTTTCGGAGTATCGGCGGGATAAAAAGGAGGCCATTACCTTGGCCATGGACGCCCTGCGGAACGCCTACCTGGACTGTATCGAAGAGGTTAAACGCCCTGATAACAGCAGCCGGGCGGTTTTTTTCTAGCAGCCTGTTGCGCTGGTGGGTATTTTTAAATCTTCATACAAAACCCCGATTTACGGACCGCTAACCCCTGCCGCCGGAGGACCGGGCTTCCTGCCCGTAATAAGCCTCCGGTCCGTGTTTCCGTTCCCAGTGTTTGCGGATAATGTACTCCGGCAGGGGAGCGGCGCCGGGCTCTAAGGTCAGGGTCAGCAGGGCCATCTTGCAGACCTCCTCCAGGACCGCCCCGTGGTAGACCGACTGGGCGGCGCTCTTCCCCCAGGTAAAGGGCCCGTGCCCCGCCACCAGCACCATGGGCATGTAGGCGGGGTTTCTGCCCTGCTTTTTGAAGGTTTCCACAATCAGGTTTCCGGTTTCCAGCTCATAATTTCGGGTCACTTCTTCGGCGCCCATCATTTCCGTACAGGGGATCTCCTCCGCCCCATGATCCGCATGGGTGGTCCCCAAAACCGGAACCGGCCGCCGCGCCTGGGCCCAGGCCACGGCATAGGTGGAATGGGTATGGGTGATGCCCCGGATGCCGGAAAATTCCCGGTACAATACCCGGTGGGTTTCGGTATCCGATGAGGGATTGAGGCGTCCCTCCACGACCCTTCCCTGCAGATCCACCACTACCATGGAATCGGGCAGGAGATCCTCATACCCTACCCCCGAAGGCTTAATGGCGAATAGGCCCTTTTCGGGATCAAAGGCCGACACATTTCCCCAGGTATAGATGGCCAGGTTCCTGCGGGGTATTTCCCGGTTTGCCTCAAAAGCCTCTTCCCGCAGCGTTTTATAGAGATCCATGGAAATACTCCTCCCCCTAGAGTCTCCCGGCACCGAAGGCGCTCCAGTAGGCTTCGCCCCAGCGGAGTTCATCCCGGAGCCGGACGGGGCTGGTGTTTTTGTCGATCAGGACGAATTCTATGCCCATTAATTCCGCCCAGTCCCGGAAGTATTCGGTCTTTAGGGCCGTGGAATATACCGAATGATGGGCCCCCCCGGCGATAATCCATGATTCCGCCGCTTCCCGCAGATTAGGATAGGGCTTCCACAGGGCCCGGGCCACCGGGAGTTTTGGCATGGCCTCTTTAATGCTGATGGTCTCCACCTCATTGACGATCATCCGCAGGCGGTTCCCTAAATCAACCAGGGTGGCCAATACCGCCGGTCCCGGCGCCGCGTCAAAGACCAGCCGGGCGGGATCCGCCTTTCCCCCTATTCCCAGGGGATGTACCTCAATCCGGGGTTTCTTATCCGCGATGGAGGGACAGACCTCAAGCATGTGGGCCCCCAGGGCCGCTTCCTTGTGGGGTTCAAAGTGATAGGTATAATCTTCCATAAAAGAAACGCCCCCCGGAAGTCCCGCGGCCATGACCTTGGCGGCCCGGACCAGCATGGCCTGTTTCCAGTCTCCTTCGGCGCCGAAACCGTAGCCCCCTTCCATGAGCCTCTGGGCCGCCAGGCCGGGAAGCTGGGGAAGGCCATGGAGATCCTGGAAGGTGGTGGTAAAGGCCCCGGCCCCCTGGGTTTCCAGGAATTCCCTTAGGGCAATTTCAATTTTTGCCTGTTCCAACATGGCCGACCTGGCAGGTCCGGGAGAATCCAGTCCCTCCGCCAATTCATAGGCCCCGGCATATTCCGCCGCCAGTTTTTCCGCCGCCGCACCGGAAACCTGATTATACCGGGCGGCCAAGTCCCCGATGCCCCAGGTGTTCACCTGCCAGCCCAGCTTAATCTGGGCCTCCACCTTGTCTCCTTCGGTGACCGCCACTTCCCGCATATTATCCCCAAAGCGGACCACCACCGACTCAATCCCGTCGAGCCGGGCCGCGGCGGCCCGCATCCATACCCCGATACGGCGCCGGACCTCCGGTTCCTGCCAGTGGCCGGCCACCACTTTCCGGGGCAGCCGCATCCGGGCAAAGATGTATCCGTGTTCCCGGTCTCCATGGGCGGATTGATTCAGATTCATAAAATCCATGTCTATGGAGGCCCAGGGAATATCCCGGTTAAACTGGGTATGCAGGTGCAGCAGGGGTTTTTTGTTCAGCCCCAGGCCCTGGATCCACATTTTTGCGGGAGAAAAGGTATGCATCCAGGTAATGATCCCCGCACAGGCGGGGTCCGCATTAGCCTCTTCAAAGAGTTTCCGAACCTCCGACGATGATTTTGCCACGGGCTTTAATACCACCCTTCCCGGAAACAGGGCGTCCCCGGAAAACTCAAGGGTCATAGCCTTCGCGTGATCCGCCACTTCCTTAAGGGTTTCTTCCCCATAAAGGTCCTGGCTGCCGACGATAAACCAAAATTCGTATTTCTTAAGATCCGTCATGATTTTCTCCTTATTCTATGTAATTGAGCTTGCTCCAAAAGCTGAAGCTGCGGTTTATCAAACCAAAGGTTTGTCAAACCTCTGGTTTGTCGATAAAGGCCCCCAATGTTTTATACCGCCCATAGAGGGTATCGTAGACAGGAACCCTTTTGGGATTGGGGGTATAGGTTTTTTCGATGGGGGCCAGCAGGGCCCCCTGGGCTGCGGAAATATCCGGGTACAGCCCCGCCGCGACCGCCGCAAACATGGCGGCCCCCAGGGCCACCGCCTGATCGCTCCCCGGTACCTGGATGGACATATTGAGTACATCCGCAAGGATCTGCATAACCAGGGGGGATTTCCGGGCCACCCCGCCTATGCCGATGATGCCCTCGATGGCGACTCCCTGTTCGCGGAACCGCTCCACAATAGCCCGGGCGCCAAAGGCGGTGGCCTCCGCCAGGGCCCGGTATACCCTGGGTGCGTCGGACCCCAGGGTAAGCCCCGTGATGGCCCCGGTTAAAAGCTGATTCGCATCGGGGGTCCGGCGCCCGTTAAGCCAATCCAGGGCGAGGATGCCCGACAGGGCGGGATCGATTTCTTCCGCGGCCCTTTCCACTTGGGGGATGACCTTCTTGGACACCGCCTGGCTTATTTTTTCTTTTATCCCCCCATCCACGCCCTCCACCTGGGGCAGCAAGGTTTCGATGGGCCAAAGGATGAGTTTCTTGAACCATGCGTACACATCGCCAAAGGCGCTTTGGCCGGCTTCATATCCCAGCATCCCCGGAATAATAGAACCATCCACCTGTCCACAGATACCCCGGACCAGCGCCTCCCGGGCCGTCCCTCCGGTTCCCCCGGGGCCAGCGGGCTTGGGGCCCACGATCATATCGCAGGTGGAGGTCCCCATAACCTTGACCAGCCAGCGGGGTTTTACCCCCCCTCCGACGGCCCCCATGTGGGCGTCGTAGGCCCCCACGGCCACGGGGATGCCCCCGGGAAGCCCGAGCCGGGCGGCCCAGCCGCCGCAGAGAACCCCCGCCGCTTTGTCGCTGGTGTAGGTTTCCGTTCCCAGGGTGTCCCGGATTTTTACCAGCCGGGGGTCCAGGCGCATTAGAAAATCGGCCGAAGGATAGCCGCCGAATTCGGCGTGCCACATGGCCTTATGCCCCATGGCGCAGCGGCTTCTCTTTATAGCGGCAAGGTCCTTGGCACCGGTCAGCAAGGCGGTCATCCAGTCACAGTGTTCGAGGAATGAAACGGCCCTTTCCGCCACCCCGGGATCTTCCCGCAGAACCCGCAGGGCCTTTGCCCAGAACCACTCGGAAGAATAGACGCCCCCCTCGTACTTGGTATAATCCACGCCGCCCCAGGTTTTTGCCTCGCGGTTTATTTGTCCCGCCTCCGCTACCGCGGTATGATCCTTCCATAGTATAAACATGGCGTTGGGGTTTTCCGCGAATTCGGCCTTTAACGCCAGGGGCGTTCCCTCCGCATCCACCGCGCAGGGGGTGGAACCGGTGGTGTCGATGGCAATGCCCCGGACTTTTTCGGCGATGCCCTTTCCTCCCTGGCGCAGGGCCTCTTTGACGGTACCTTCCAATACGTCAATATAATCCTGGGGATGCTGCCGGAATTGATTTGCCGCCGGGTCGCAGAAGAGGCCCTTTGCCCAGCGGGCATAGTCCATCACCGCGACCCCTGCGGTACTGCCGTCGGCGGCGTCCAGCAGCATCGCCCGGCATGAATCGCTCCCATAGTCCAGCCCCAGCACATAGGCTTCGCCTTTTTTAGGTTCCATAATAACTCCTTATAAGAGGCCGTTTCAAAGCTTTAATTTCGGAACCGCCTCATCGGTCATGTCTAATCCGGCGGGGATCAGATCCGCCGGGGCGTTTTCTTTTATATACACATCCAGGGGGATTTCTACCTTAGGCGCTATCCTGCGGCCCAGCACGATATGCCGGTATAAGTCCAGGAGGGCCCGGCGGCCCTGGATCTCCGGCCGTTGGGAAATGATAGCGTCAATAAGGCCCTCCCGTAATAACGCATGGTTATTCGGAATAAGGTCGTAGGCGATGATAAAAAAGTTCCGCCTCTTTCTGATGTGTTTTACGGTCTCGACGATACGATGGGCGGAAGAATTGGTGATAAAGATCCCCTGTAGATCGGGATATTCCCGCAGAAAAAGCCTTATGTCCTCCTTCGATAGTTCGGTTCCTTTAAAATCGGAATACTCCCGGACCACCGCCGCAAAGTGATGTTCCCTGGCATATTTTAAGAACCCATCCCTGCGCCGGGTAATATGATAATCCTCCCCATGGATATCCAGAACCGCCGCCGATCCGGTGATAGTTCCCGCGAAAAGATGCATAAGCCGGCCCGCTAAATATCCGCCCCTTAGGGAGTCCTGGCCGATCACGCACAGCGGGGCCGTGCCGGGAATATCCGCATCAAAAAAAACATAGGGAATATGCTTATCCTCCACCGCGGCAATGAAACGTCTGGTTTCGTTAGGCATGATAGGCGGAAAAATGATTCCCTCGGGGTTTTTTTCCAGCACCGAAGCTGCGGCGGCCCGGAAGGAACGGGGATTATAGCGGTTAAATTCAACAACTTCCGTTTCTATCCCCAGGGGAGCTATTTCACCGGCCCCGCTCTGTATCCCCTCCAGGGCCTGTCCCCAATAACCGGAGTCCTGCTCCCGCTGGGGGATAAGGGCGCAGAAATGATACGCCCGGTTCCGCTTTAGCCTGCGGGCTATAGGGTTTGGGGTGAATTGGTATTGTTCTATAATAGCCTCGACCCTTGCCCTGGTTTCCCCGGATACCCGCCCCCGGCGGTATAGGACCCGGTCAACGGTTCCGATAGAGACTCCCGCAAGGCCTGCAATTTCCTTAACCGTCATGGACTTCCTTTATTCAGATTCATTGCGTGAACGTACACGCATAATAGCATAGAATAGGCGGATTGTCAAATTTTTTCTTTGACAAAAGACACCAAAATACAGCAATTCCGAATTCAAAACCCAATGCCGACGAATATGAGGCGTTCAACCTGAAAAACGATGAAACAAGCCTTTACGTAAGCTTTTTTAGTAGGGTTAAGCTTGTTTCATCGTTTTTTTCCTAAAGAACCGGTCATAAGGAGCAGTAATTCCGAAATGAGGGAAAGTGGAGAAGGCCCGGGCGGGTTATCTGAAAGCGGACACTTGACCGAAGCCCCGAAGGGGCAAGCGGGGCCCTGTTAGTTTTTCCTCTGTGTTTACCATTTCCGGGGCCCACGTCGTGTTGCCGGGTAGCTGAATAACACGTTCAACGTTTCACGTGCCATTTTGGGACGGGCCGCTTTCAGATGTTCTGCCTGGGCCATTTTTCTTTCAAATTCGGAATTGCTGCACCAAAATACCGTAATGCCTCAAAATAAAATCTTACCGAAGGCTTGACAGATTTTCTAATCTTGTGTAGTATATTAAGAAATTCTCTACAACATGCCGTGTTATCCACGGCTCTGTTTGTTTATTCGCTGATCATTCCTATTTTCCATGGGGGGTTATGGTGAGAGGGATAGCATATCCGCACAGGGGAACACGGCCCGGTAATGCCGCCGGCATTGCTGCGCCCC
>JAIRNB010000331.1 GCA_031258265.1 Treponema sp.
ACGGGCCTCCCGCTTGGCGGGATGGATGTTAAAATCCGCCAGGGCCGGATCAATGTCGATGTAGAGGGCCCCCAGCGGATGAACTCCGTTGGGGAACCAGCCCTGGACTCCGTATTCCAGGGCCTGGAGCAGGCTGAAATCCTGAATCCGGCGGCGGTTGGCAAAGACAAACTGCTGCCGCCGGTCGTTCCGGTACAGTTCCGGCCCCCCCGTCACTATAGTTACCCGGAAGCCTTCACCCAGGGCGTAAATTTCGTGGAGAAAATCCCGTTCCCGGACCGGTTTTATGCCGGAACCCTCCAGGAGGGCCGCGGCAAAACGATCTTTATAGCTTTTTGCCCTGGGCAGCGATAACTTCAGGACTCCGTCCTGGGTAAAACGAAAGTCTATCTCCGGAAAGGCCAGGGCCTTGTCGATAAAGGACTGACGGCAGAGAAGGGCTTCGCTTCCCCCCCGTTTTAAGAAACGTTTCCGGGCGGGAACCGTGTCAAACAGCCCCAGGGCCCGGACGCTGGAACCCCGGCTCCGGCTTCCCGGTTCGATACGGGGGGGCCGGTTTCCGCCGGGTCCTGCCAGGAGCTTCCAGGCTTCGCGGCCGCCGGCGCTACTGACAATTTCCAGCGCCGCCACCGCCGTCACGGCGGCCAGGGCTTCTCCCCGGAAACCCAGGGTCTTCGCCGTGCTTAGATCATCCAGGGAACGGATCTTGCTGGTGGCGTGGGTAAGGGTGCAGAGTTCCAGGTTCTCCCTGTCCATCCCCTCCCCATCGTCGTCCACCTCCACCCGGCGGCAGCCCCCTTCGTCGATAAATACCTCTATCTGTTTTCCCCCGGCGTCAATGGCGTTGTCCAGGAATTCACGGACCAGGGCCGCGGGACGATCCACCACTTCCCCGGCGGCGATCTTCCGGGCCTCCTCCGGGGGCAGCACAGTGATTCTGCGGACGCCCGCCTGGTTCATAGCTTCCATTTCTGTTTTTTCCCGCGCCGTTCCGGTCAAAATACTCCCCCATGCCTATTAATTAAGGTCTGTCCATAACGTAGACACATTATGGGCTCGGACCACAGGTCCGCGACTTCCTTAAAAAAAATTAGAATCTGTCTGTCAGGAATTTTATTCCCCAAAGACTTCCGCGGTAAAGGTGAAAAGCCGGGCCCCCGGTTCCCCGTAGGATTGGGGGGGAAGTCCCGCCTTAACGCAGATGTAGTCCAGAAATTCATCCAGGTTCCAGCCCTGCTCCACCGGCACCTGGGGGAGCAGCACCCCGGAACGGCCCCGGTGGCTAAGGTAGAGTCCGTGGACCCCCACTTTTATCGACCGGGGATCGTTACAGACCGCCATGGGGGAGAGGGCGGAAATCTCAATGGAACAGCGGTCCAATTCTTCCGCCTCCAGGGGCGGGAAGCGGGGATCTGCGAAGGCCGCTTCCCCGGCCATGGTCCGCACGGTTTGTTCCAGGGACCCGGCGGCGCTCATTCTGCCGATACAGCCCCGCAGCTTTTTTCCTCCGGTCCCGTTGATGTGCAGGGTTACAAAGGCCCCGCAGGGCTGGGCCAAAACGGATTTCCCCGCGTCAATCATCTGCCGCAAGGCCTCTTCGCGCTGGTATTGAGGCCGGCGGCCCTCCAGCCTTGCGGCTATAGTCTCCCGGGCGTCCGCCAGGAGGACCTGCTTTTCTTCGGCGCTTATGATAAATTCCATAAAATAACTATAGGCTGATCTTAGAAAAATACAAAGACCTTCCAATTTGATCGTATAAATTTGACCGTATAAACCACAGACCGTGATTTCCACGCTGGGATAGGAACTATAATAGAGTAAGCCGGGGATTTTGGTTTCCCGGCAAATTTCACTGGCGCCGGGGGACATGCCCGGCGGTTCTTTATAGGCGGTTTTATATACAATGGTATAACGATGCGGAAACATCTGTTTATAATCAACCCTGTTTCCTTTAAGGCCAGGGCGAATTTGGATGCCTTTATTTCCTCCGTAAAACATCAATTTAAAACAGCTATAAAAGGGGAATGTGATGTACATATTTCCCTTTTTCCCCGGCATGCCGTACAGATAATACGGCAGTATATTACCGGGGCCGGACCGGAAGACCCTGTACGGGTCTATGCAGTGGGGGGTGACGGAATACTCTTTGACTGCCTTAACGGAATAGTGGGACTGCCAAATATGGAACTGGCCCCGGTTCCCTGCGGCCACACCAACGATTTTGTCCGCGCCTTTGGGGAGGGTCTGGAAGGGGTTTTCAGAAATGTCCTCCTTCTTGCCGGGGCTTCGACAATCTCCACGGATATTTTGCGCTGCGGTAGTAATTATGCCCTTAATCTTTGTACCGTGGGGCTGGAATCTGCCGCTATTTTCCATTCCGTGACTCTGCGGAAAGGTTTAAGAGTCTGGCCCCAGTTTTTTAGAAATAGCAGCTTTATTTATAACCTTATCTACTCCTTGGGGGGTTTTATGGCGATGCTTGATCAAAAAATATTGAAACAGAAGTAGATCCTCAGCATCGACGGGGAGGATTTCAGCGGTATTTATACCGGCATCAACATTGCTAACGGACCCTGCTACGGCGGGGACAAGGGCGCCGTGATTACCGCCGTTCCCGATGACGGCTTTATGGATATAGTTGTATTCAAAGGCGACGCTACCCTGCCGGGCTTGCGCCGAATTCTGCTTTACGCCCACGGCCGCTGCAGGTATTTTCCCGGTGATTTTACGATGAAGCGGGGAAAGATCGTTTCCGTCCGTTCCAGCGAACCCCTGATGATAAACCTGGACGGTGAAGTCTTTCGTGACACCAGTATTACTGTGGAGCTGATCCGGGAGGCGGTGAAAATCGCCGCGCCGAATAATATGTCCTACAAAAAAAGGTTCTCCCCGTGTGAACAGCCGCGGAGCGGCGGCCGCCCCGGCCAAGCTAAAGCCGGGGAATTGCGGCGATAGCCCGGTCTCCGGCTTTGTGAAAGCAAGGCCGGGGTGCGATGCGGATTCAGGGGCTTGATCGTGTCAGGATACTGGCGCTATGCGGTTTTTTGATGTATCATTGGTTTATGGAAAAAGCGGGCGAAGGTTTCTTGCGGTTCTGGGAGCTTTACGGCGGAAATATTTCCGGCTTGATCAGGGATATTATTACCGCCGCCATTATCATTACTATGGCCGTTATTCTAAGCCGGCTGGTCCGGCGGGTCATTAAAAAGATGGCGCGGAGTCAGCGGCCCGGGGCGCCGGGGACTTTTGTTCTGGACGATACCGTGGTTTCCGTTTTGGTTCTGGCGCTGCGTTATGGTATATATATTATCGCGGGGATCATGATCCTTACCTTGTTTGGGGTGAACACCACCGGCCTGGTGGCGATGCTGGGGGCCGCCGGGGTGGCGGTTGGTCTGGCCCTTAAAGATACCCTGGGGAATATTGCCGCGGGGATCATCATTTTGTTCCTGGGCGCTTACCGCCAGGGGGAGTACATCGAGTTTGGCTCCTACAGCGGCACGGTGCGGGACATTACCCTTTTTACTACTATCCTGGAGACTCCCGACGGCATTTATGTATCCGCCCCCAATGCCAGTATCTGGGGCGGACCGCTGAAAAACTACAGCCGCAACGGCCGCCGCCGAATGGACCTGGCGGTGGGGATTGCCTATTCGGATTCCCTTGATACCGCTTTTAAGGTGATGGGGGATATTATCGCCGCGGAGGGCCGTTTTTTTAAGGACCCTGCTCCCCAGGTTCTGGTCCAGTCTCTGGGGGAAAGTTCGGTGACTATCGTGCTGAGGGCCTGGGCGGCCAACGCCGATTACTGGAATATCTACTGGGACCAGACGCGGAACATCAAAACAAAGATCGAGGAGGCGGGGCTCCACATCCCCTTCCCCCAGCGGGACCTGCATAT
>JAIRNB010000359.1 GCA_031258265.1 Treponema sp.
TACGTCCGGGACCTTAAGGACTTTGACGCCACCGTGGTTTTGCTTAACGCCGCGGGGATCATTGCCAATTACCCCGTACAATCCGAATTTGAAACGGTAAATCCCTTTCTTACGGGGGACAGCATTGCTAAGATCATCGACGCCTGCCACCGGGCGGGGATCAGGGTGCTGGCCCGCACGGACTTTTCCAAGATCAGGGAACCCGTTTATGAAAGACATCCCGATTGGGCCTTCCGTGACGCCAGGGGGAATATCGTAAATTACAACGGCGATGTCCATGTCTGCCCCAATGGGCCGTACCAGCAGGATTATATGTTCAGGATCATCAGCAGCATGTTTTCCCGGCTTGCCGGGGAGCTTAGCGTGGAGGGGCTGCCCTTTGACGGGATTTTTTACAACATGGGGGGCTTCCAGACCAGGGATTACAGTTACAATTACTACGGCCCCTGCCATTGTGAAAACTGTAAACGGGGATTCAGGGAACGCTTCGGCCTTGAGCTTCCCAAAACAGAAAGTTTGGATGATCCGGTGTACCGCAAATACAAAATTTTCCAGGACGAGCGCATGGCGGACCTGGACCGGCGGCTTACCGCCCATGTCCGTTCAATTTCTGAAAATATCGCCATCAACGGCCATGACTACCAGCGGATCGAATCCAACACCGAATTGGGCCGGCCCCTGCCCCAATGGCAGTACAGCGGGTCCAGCAACACCCGGAACAGCCGCAGCCTTAATTATGACATTATTCCCAGCAATACCACCGTGGATTTTATCGGCTTTCCCTGCCGCCATGTCAGCGTTTCACCCCGCCAGCAGGAACTGCGGCTATGGCAGAATCTGGCAAACCTGGGGGCGGTGGACTACTACCTCATAGGCCGGCTGGATAACCACGGGGATAAAAGCGGCTACGAAGGGATCAAAAAAGTCTTTCGCTTCGCAAAGGAAAACCATAGGGAGTTTAGGGGTCTAAGGAACCAGGCCCAAGTCCTGGTACTGCACCGGGCCCACTGGGACGATGATCCGGAGGCGCGGGGCTGGATCAGGGTCCTTACGGAAACCCACATCCCCCTGGAGGAAGCCCGGCTTGAAAAACTATCCCCGGATACATTAAGCCCCTTTAAGGTAATTATCCTCCCGGACCTCAAGGTAATTTCCGATCCGCAGGCGGGCATCCTTGACGATTTTGTCCGGCAGGGCGCGGCGATCCTCGCCACCGGGGAAACGGGATTTTACGACAAACAATATGAGCGGCGTTCCAGGGTTCCCTTGGCCTCTTTGGGTATTGCGGAGACCCTGTACCACCGCCGGGATACGCTTTCCGCCATGTTCCTGGCCGGTGGGGAACCGGGAAGCGGGGCTATAACCGGAGCGGCGGCCCAAAAATATTTCCCCCATTTCAAGGACACCCGCTATATAGCCTGCGGGCCGGAGTATATCAATGTCCGCATGGAAGAAGGGGCGGAGTCCTGGATGTCCTTCCTCCCACCCCAGCCCTTCGGCCCCCCGGAACGGTGCTACGCCATAAACCCCGCGGTAAATAATCCCGGCCTTACCCGTTTCAGATTCGGTAAAGGGGCGGGGCTTTACATCCCCTGGAAGCCGGGGGCCCTGTTTTATCAGGAAGGCTATCCTAACACCGCCTGGTTCATGCAGGATGTCCTGGAACAAATCTGCGGCCTTGTATCCATAGCCCCGGCCCTCAGCCCCATGGTGGAAGTAACTTTTTCCGCAGGGGTGGACCGGCTTGTCGTCCAGTTGGTAAACGCCTCGGGACACTATGGGAACAGTTTCTACGCCCCCGTCCCCATCAGGGATATTGCCCTGGAAATACCCGTAGTCTGCGGCCCCTCCCCCATGGTAAAAACCATCCGCACCCTGCGGGGCGGAAAAAAACTTCCCTGGGTAGTAGAACAGGGGCCCGGGGAGGCCGGCGTTTCCGGCCTCAGCCTAATCAAATTGAAACTTCCCCTGCTGGAAGACTACGAGGGGATCGTCATCGAAATGGAATAACAAGCCCCCGCCCGGCAGGCCGTTTTAGTGTTATACTTTGATATGCGGATATTTAAGAACCCGTGGTTTTCCCGGTATGCGGCCAAAGAGGGTATACAGGACAGCGAGTTAAAGAATATGGTTAATCTACTGGAAGCTGGGCAAGCCGGGACCAGCTTGGGAGGCGGTGTTTATAAGCTGCGTTTTGCCCGTCCTGGCGAAGGGAAATCAGGCGGTTATCGGGTCATTGTGGTTTTTAGAAGCGGAGAGCGGACATTTTTCCGCTATGGTTTCGCAAAATCCGCCCATGCTAATATCAGCAAAAAAGAAGAACAAAATCATAAGCGGGCAGCAAAGTTTTTGCTTTCGCTGAATGACGAGCAGCTTGATGCCCTGGTAAAAACAGGGCAGTACACGGAGATTTAAGCATGACAAAGAAATACCAGAGCGAACAGCTCATGATTTGCCACCAGGATGCCGAAGCCCTATACCGGATAGGAGCCATAAGCGAGGCGGAGATGCAGGAATTTGACCGGGAATGTCTTGTTCCCGATCCCAAAGCACCAAGACAGGCCCCCGCCCGGCAGGCCCCCGCGTCCGCCTATGCCGGCCCCCGGAAAGGGTAAACCAGATTGTTTTCAATCAATTGATCGATCAATTTCAATCAACCGATCCAATCAACCAACCCCGCCGCAGAGCGGACGGGGTATGGTTGTTTTGGTAAGGTATTTGCCTCAGGGTCCATACCCTTTATAACGCCCCAGAGGCTCCCCCGCCGGAAGGCGGGTTCTTGGGTATGTACCCTTCGCATACAATCAATCTGTCAAACCGACTGCCCCAGGATTCCCGCCTGCTTCAGGGCTTCATGCTTCAAAATATCCGCCTTACCGTTCACCCCCTTGGCGGCAAGGATCCCCAGGTCCTTCCAGCCCAAATATCCGGCTATATCCCGGTAGGTTCCCGCC
>JAIRNB010000006.1 GCA_031258265.1 Treponema sp.
TGCGGTAAAGTCTGCGGTATTTCCGTTTCAATCCCTTGCGCGCGCAAACTTCGTTTGCGGCCCAAAAATGGCATCCATGCCATTTTTGGGCTGGAACAAAAGCCGCAAAAACGTATGCGTTTATCACAGCCGGCATCCATGCCGGCAAGCATATACAGCCGAAGGCTGTAAATTAGATAATGCGACCCCGTATAGCGCCGGAAGGTAAATACCGATGCCGGGCTTTAAGGGTATTTCCGCTTAAAGCCCCCCACCCTGGCGGAGGCCGTTATCGTAAAAGGCGACGTTTCCCCCCTTTCCAGGTACTGGCAGCCGATCCCCGCAACCATGGCCCCGTTATCCCCACAGAATTCCGGCGGGGGAAAGATACAGCGCAGACCCTCCCGGGAGGCAAGCCGCGAACGGAGCAGGGAATTGGCCGCCACCCCGCCCCCCGCGACGATGGTATTAAGCCCCGTATCGGCGGCGGCCCGCAAAAGACCGCGAAGGAGAATCTCTATGGCTGTTTTCTGGAAGGAGGCGGCAATATCGGCCCCCTCCCCCGCCGCCCCGGGGGCGGCCTGGGGGTTCCGGAACTGTTCCAGTTGGTTGATCACCGCGGTTTTAAGCCCCGAATAGGACATATCGTAGGGATGCTGCCCCTTGTGGAGCTTCGGCAGGGGGAAAGAAAAGGCATCGGGGTTCCCCTCCCGGGCCAATTTGTCAATCGCCGCCCCGCCGGGGTAGCCAAAACCATAATATTTGGAAACCTTGTCAAAAGCCTCCCCCACCGCGTCATCAATGGTGGCCCCCAGCACGGTAATATCGTCAAAACCGTCCACCCGGCAGATAATGCTGTGCCCCCCGGAGACTAGAAGCCCCAAAAAGGGATAGGGGGGAAGTACAGGGGGAGAGTCCGGGGCCGGAATTTTCAGACGGCAGGCGTAAAGGTGGGCCAGCATGTGGTTCACCGCGATAAAGGGCAGACCCCGGGCCCAGGCGAAGCCCTTGGCAAAATTAAGCCCCACCAAAAGGGCGCCCAAAAGACCGGGCCGGGAACTTGCCGCCACCCCGTCGATGTCTCCGGGACTCAAGCCCGCCCGGTCCAGGGCCTCCTTTACCACCCCGTAGATCCATTCAATATGCTTACGGCTGGCTATTTCGGGGACCACCCCGTTGTAGGCCGCGTGAAAGGGGATCTGGGTAGCCACAACATTGGAAAGGACCAGGACGCCGTCTTCAACCACCGCGGCGGCGCACTCATCACAGGAACTTTCTATGCCCAGAACTTTCATTATCCCCCCAGGTCTTTCCCATTCAAAGCGCCGGTTTTGAAAGAACCTCTACTAAGATACAAATAAGATACAAAAAAACCGGCGGGACTCAACCTGCCGGTTCCTTAATCGAACAAGTCCAAAAACCTCAGCTTTTGGGACAAAGCCAATCTACACAGAACATCCGCCGGGGAAAACCCGCTACATCACCTCGTGGTACACGCAGTTCCGCAGCTCCTCCGCGTGGCTGCGGATCTTTTTAAGGGCCTTCATCTCAATCTGGCGTACCGTTTCCGGGGAAATCCCCATCTTATCGCCAATCGTTTTAAGGGTACGATCTTTACAGCCGTTAAGCTGGTAGCGGGACATAAGAATCCGTTTTTCCCGGTCCTTAAGCATGCCCAGGAAACGGATGGTATCGGCCCGGACGTTTTTCTTCAGGAATACCCGCTCGGGGTTGTAGGTATAGTCTTCGTGGGTATCTTCAACGGTAGCGGGCTCATCCGGCACAATATCCATTTCCAGGGAAATAGCCGCGCTGCCGGCTTTGATAAGCCGGTCCACATCTTCCACCGGAAGCCGCAGGTATTCGGCAATCTCCTGGGTCCGGGGCTGGCGCATCAAAGTCTGACTCAGCATCTGCTGGGCCTTCTGAATCTTGTGGAGCAGCACTTCCTTACGGTGGGGCAGGCGGATAACCCGTTGTTTGTTGGAGATAAAACGGGAAATAGCCTGGCGAATCCACCAGTTGGCATAGGTTGAAAAACGGATATTCCGGGAATAGTCGTATTTTTCGACCGCCCGGATAAGGCCAAGGTTCCCTTCCTGGATAATGTCCATCAGGGGAACAGAGCCCAAGGCGTAACTACGGGCAATCTTGACAACCAGCCGCAGGTTAGCTTCAATAAGCTTACGGCGGGCCTCCGCGTCGCCCTTCTGAATCCGCTTAGACAGCTCCAGGGCCTCTTCAAAGCTCAAAAGGGGGATCGCCTTTATCTGGCTGCAGTAAGTCTCCAGAACGCTAAGTTCCTGGGTCTTTTCTTCATCGTTTTTTTTGGTAGTCATAATTGCCTCCGGACAGGCTTTCCGCCGGGTCCAGTATAATATAGCAAATTTCGTGCCAAGTCTGCCAAATTACGGCATAAAAATCGTAATTCCTTGTGGCATAAGGAATTACAGAACATGGAGATTTTGGATATTTTGGCAATATTGTCCATTTGTCTAAAATTCTATACAACCGGCTTTTGAATCGTATAGAAAAAATAACATTTCCATGCTACAGTAGGGAGGTGGATTACGGTATCAGCATCCAGGAAAGAAACAAAAATGTATACTATCTTGTCCGCTGGTCTCCCCTGGCCAGGGCAGATCGCTGGACCATTAACGCCAAAGTCCCCTCCGTGGGGGGCGTCTACGAAATTTACTGGATGGATGACTACCGGCACCTGCGGCTTCTCAGGGTGGGGGATACCCACTACGGGGGACTGCGGACCGAGCTGCGCCGCCTTACCGACCCGGAACTATCCGCCGGGGAACAGACAAGACAAATTCTGGAAAATAATGAGATATGGTTCCGCTACGCCCCCGTGGATTCCCCCCTGGTCATGTCCGATGTGGTCTGGTTTTTCCGGCAGACCTACTTCCCGGAGAATCCGGGGGTTTCCCATTCAGGACGCTACAAAAATATCTTCCTGAAAGAAACGGAACCGGATAAGCTTATATGGGTTAAATAAAGCCAATATGATCGAATATGTAACACCAGGTAATATTGACGACCGGGTTCTGGCACGGGCTGTCAGGCTGTTAGGCGGCGGGGGACTTGCGGCCCTGCCCACCGATACAAGCTGGGCTCTGGTCTGTTCCCTGGAATCAAAGGCGGGGATAAAAAAACTTAAATCCCTGTCCGGGGAAAGGGACGAGCGGCATTTTACCCTGCTTTGCAACGATATTTCACAGTTTGGGGAGCTGTGCAGCATAGACAATACCCGTTTCAGGCTTATCAGGCGGCTGTCCCCGGGGCCCTACACCTTTATCCTTAAAACCCTCCTGGGAACGGAGAAGATCCTTGATATACGCCGCCGGGAAGTGGGAATCAGAATCCCCGATCACCCCGTACCCCTGGCCCTGATCAAAAGCCTGGCATCCCCCCTGTATTCCATAACCGCCAAACAGACCATGATCGGCGCCGGGGATATGGGGGGAAAAAACGGCAAACACCCCGCGGGAACCTTGCCCGTGGGGGGGGACCTGGAAATTCCTGAAGAAGACCTTTTCGAGGCGGACTGGGAACTGGAAGCCATTGAGGGGCTGGATCTGATCATCTCCGGGGATGAAGAACAGACCCGCACCTTTTCTACTATTTTGGATATTACCGGCGACGAGGTACAGGTCCTCCGCCAGGGAGCGGGACAGTGGCCGGCATAAAAAGTCCCTGGCTGCGCCTGGTATTGCGCCGCAGGGTTTTTGTGGTAAGTATCCTGCTGGTCCAGATTGGCTTTCTGCTGTTCCTAATTGCCGGCTCCAGTATTTCTTTCCAATACTTTAGCTGGGCCCTGAATGTATTAAGCATCGTTGTATGCATATATATCCTCAACAAGAAAGAAAAGGCCGCCTATAAACTAACCTGGATTTTTCTTATCCTGATGATCCCTATCTTCGGCGGCGCCCTGTACGTTATCTTTCTTTTCCAGTCCAATCCCCGAAAACTCCGCCGCTACATTGACCGGGTAAAAACCCAGAGCCAAGAGTTTTTCTACCTTTCCGGCGACAGCCTTCCCACGCTGCTTGCGGAGGATCGCGGCTTTCTCCCCCAGGCCAGTTATCTCCAGAAATACGCGGGATTCCCGGTCTACACCCATACCCAAACCGAATACCTCCCCTCCGGGGAGGTGTTTTTTAAGAAGGCGCTGGAAGAGCTGGAAAAGGCGCGGCGCTACATTTTTTTGGAATTCTTTATCCTTAAACCGGGCCGCATGCTGGACGCTATCCTGGAAATTCTGGAACGCAAGGCAAAAGCCGGACTTGATATACGGCTTATCTACGACGACCTTGGATGCTTTTTATCCCTGCCCTCCGATTTTGTACAGCGGCTGGGGGAAAAGGGAATAAAGTGTATTATTTTTAATTCCTTTAGGCCCATACTTTCGACCCTGCAGAATAACCGGGATCACCGTAAACTTATTTGCATTGACGGTGAAACGGCCTTTACCGGCGGTACAAACCTGGGGGACGAGTATATCAATGTGGTGGAACGCTTCGGCCACTGGAAGGACACCTCAATTATCCTGCGGGGGGAAGGGGCATGGTCCCTTACCCTTATTTTCCTGCAAATGTGGAATCTGGAACCCTGGCGGAAGGAGGACTACCCCGCTCTTTACCCCTGGAAGGACAGCCCCTGTACGGTGGAATCCGATGGTTTTGTCCAGCCCTATGCGGACAGCCCCATTGATGACGAGAATGTGGGAGAGCATGTCTATATACAGATTATCAACAACGCCAAGGATTATGTTTATATCAATACCCCCTATCTGGTAATAGACGACAATCTGATCTCCGCCCTTACCCTGGCCGCAAAGAGCGGGGTGGACGTGCGGATCATTACCCCCCACCGCTGGGATAAAAAGATCGTCGCCATCACCTCCCGGTCTTACTACCGGCAGCTTATCACCGCGGGGGTTAAGGTCTACGAATACTCAAGCGGCTTTAACCACTCCAAGACCTTTGTGTCCGACGACCGGGTGGCCACGGTGGGGACCACTAATCTTGATTTCCGCAGCTTATACCTACACTTTGAATGTGGGGTAGTCTTATACCGCAACCGGAGCATACAGGCGGTTAAAGAAGATTTCCTTAACACCCTGCCCTTCTGCCGGGAGATCGGCCTGGCGGACTGCGCCCGGAACGCCTTCCAGCGGGTAGTCCCCGATGTGCTGCGGATCTTCGCGCCCCTGATGTAAAACTTATTTG
>JAIRNB010000020.1 GCA_031258265.1 Treponema sp.
ACAACGATCCTTCACGGCCTCCGGTGGTCCGCTGGCGGGCCCATGCCCACCTGTTCTTTTCCAACTGGCTTAACTATGTGTACCAGGAGACCCCCTACAATCTGGAGGAGATGTAGGAGACTTGTGATTCCCCTCTGTTGGCCGGGATAACCGTAACGCATAGAAATTTTTATCCTCCTATTTTGTTTGGGCGCATCCGGCCTGCGGCCGGACCGGGCTTTCCACTCCAATTCCTCAGCTTTACCGCAGGTAAAGCTTCCGGTATTTCCGCTTCAATCCCTTGCGCATCCCCTATGGCGGCATTTTTTCGCTGTATAGCGGTAAACCGCTTCCGAAGGATGCTATGTGTCTATCGTTTGTTGGTTGATTACTCCGGTGAATTGGCCTATCGTAGAAAAGACCGGCGCTGCGCCGGGAGTATTCCTGACGATTGAAGGAGAGATCTATGGAATTGAGAGGTTCAAAAACGGAAAAAAACCTGGAAGCCGCCTTCGCGGGGGAATCCCAGGCCCACACCAAGTATCTGTACTACGCTTCCAAGGCGGAAAAAGAAGGCTACCAGCAGATCGGCGCCATCTTCCGGGAAACCGCGGGGAACGAAAAGGAACACGCAAAAATCTGGTTTAAGCTCCTCCACGGGAATGATGTGCCTGCCACCACGGAAAACCTGAAAGCCGCCGCGGGGGGAGAAAACTACGAGTGGACCGATATGTACGCGGGCTTTGCCAAAACAGCCAGGGAAGAGGGTTTTAACAGTATCGCTGTACTTTTTGAAATGGTGGGAAAAATCGAAAAGGAACACGAAGAACGGTACCGGAAACTCCTGGCCAACATCGAAGGGGAACTGGTCTTCTCCCGGGAGGGGGATCAGGTCTGGCAGTGTTCCAACTGCGGCCATATCGTGATTGGGAAAAAGGCCCCGGAACTCTGCCCGGTCTGTAAACATCCCCGGGCTTATTTCCAGATTAAGGCGCAGAATTACTGATGGGCGGCCTAAAACCGGGTCTGAGCCGGGACCGGGCCTGGGATCTGCTGCGGCGCTACAACAGGGACCCTTTCCATATCCGCCATGCCTTGACGGTGGAGGGGGTGATGCGCTGGTACGCCGGGGAACTGGGCTACGGCGGGGAGGAGGAGTTCTGGGCTGTTACGGGGCTTCTCCACGATATTGATTTTGAACAGTTCCCGGAGCAGCACTGCGTCAAGGCGGTGGAACTGCTGCGGGAGGCCGGGGCTGATGAGGCCCTTGTCCACGGGGTATGCAGCCACGGCTATGCCCTGACGGTGGATATAAAACCGGAGCATGAGATGGAAAAGGTGCTGTACGCGGCGGATGAGCTTACCGGGCTTATCTGGGCGGCGGCCCTTATCCGGCCCTCCAAAAGTGTCATGGACATGGAGATAAAATCCGTCAAAAAAAAGTACAAGGTTGAAAATTTTGCCGCGGGCTGTTCCCGGGAAGTCATTGAACGGGGGGCGGCCATGCTGGGCTGGGATCTGGATAAGCTTATCGGGCAGACGATTCTGGCCATGCGCTCCTGTGAAACGGAGGTTGCCGCGGTGATGGATAAAATTTCCTGAGCAAAACCATGAGGCAAAAGGCGGTAATCGCCATGTCCGGCGGGGTAGACAGTTCCGTGGCGGCTGCCCTGATGCTCCGGGAGAACTATGACTGTATCGGGGTAACCTTAAAACTCTACTCCGGCGAGGCCCCGGAAGGATTCTCCCCCCGGAGCCGTCCGGCCAGGGGCTGCTGTTCCCTGACGGACGTAAACGACGCCCGCCAGGCGGCCCAGCGGCTGGGCCTTCCCCATTACGTGTTGAATTTTACCGCCCAGTTCAGGGACGAGGTGATCCGCCGTTTTGTGGAAGCCTACGAGGGGGGCCGGACTCCCAATCCCTGTATCGACTGTAACCGTTATATCAAATTCGAGCGGCTCCTCTACCGGGCCCGGGAACTGGACTACGATGTCCTGGTTACCGGCCATTACGCCCGGATAGAGGAAGACCGGGGGAGCGGCCGTTTTCTTTTGCGGAAGGCCCTGGATGAAAAAAAAGATCAGAGTTATGTCCTGTACTGTTTGACCCAGGAACAACTGAAAAGGACCCGCCTTCCCCTGGGGGCCATGACCAAGGCCCAGGTCCGGAAAACCGCTGCGGGACTGGGTTTTGTCAACGCGGAAAAGCCGGACAGCCAGAATATTTGTTTTGTAAGCGACGGGGATTACGGCAGCTTTATGGAACGCTGGACGGGGAAAAGTTATCCGCCGGGGGATATTAGGGACAAGGCGGGGAAGCTTTTGGGAAGGCACCGGGGAATCGTCCGTTATACCATTGGGCAGCGGCGGGGCCTGGGGGTGGCGGCCAATGAACGGATCTACGTGAGCGCCAAAGACCTGAAAACCAATACGGTGATTCTGGGGCCGGAGGGGGAACTGTACTCAAAAACCCTTATCGCGGGGGACATCAACCTGATTACCTGTGAAAGGCTGGAACGACCCCTGCGGGTCCGGGTAAAGACCCGCTACCTCCAGGCCGAACAGTGGGCCACCGTGGAACAAACCGGGGATGATTGTATCCGTATGGAATTTGACGAAGCCCAGCGGGCCATTACGGCGGGCCAGGCGGCGGTGATGTACGACGGCGACCTGGTGCTGGGGGGCGGGACGATCATGGCCGGTTCTGCGGCGCCTCCGCCGCGGGATTTTCCCGCATAGACAGGGTATCAGAACCCGCGGCGAATCACAGAGTCTCCAGGGCCCTTGCCCAAACCCGGACTTTTTCCAGGGCTTCGGCCTGTTTTGAACCGGAGGGAATGATAAACTCCTTCTCCCCCACAAAGGTATTACCGGGAAGCAGGGCCTTGAGCTGATCAAAAAACCGGCCCTTGCCGCCCCCATAACAGCAGAAAAGGGCGATCCTTTTGCCGGTAATCCTTGTCTCATCAAGAAAGGTAGTCAGAGCCGGGCTCAGGGAACCGGCCCAGACGGGCCCCCCGATGATAATAAGATCGTAGTTCTCCCAGGCGGCCTCGTAGGGTTTAAGGGAGGGCTTGCTGCGGGAAACGGCCATCTTTCCCCCCCAGATATACTTGATAAGACCCTTCCGTTCCCTGTCGTCCGATAATTTGAGTTCCAGGTCCTCCGCGGCCAGGGCCTCCTTGATGACCCCGGCCACAAGACCGCTGGTTCCACTGTAAGAAAAGTAAACTACTAA
>JAIRNB010000254.1 GCA_031258265.1 Treponema sp.
ACGGTTTTTGATTCGTCCGCCGGCAGCGGGAAGAACGTTATCTGCGCCCGTCCTACAGGAACTCCGCGCGGAACCTGGATACCAATCAGTCGGTTCTCCGGTATCTCCACGGTTTGTTCAATGGTCGTCGGGTATTTCATAGCTCCCTGCCTCCGCTGCATTCAACTATAGTATGAAAGGGGAGAAATTAAAGGCCGAATGTCGAGTTTCTATGGGCGCATCCCCGCCCCCGCAGGGGGCGGGGACCGGGCTATCGCTGCAATTCCTCAGCCCGCCTGCGGCGGGCTTCCGGTATTTCCGCTCTATCCCTCGCGCGAAGAAAGCAAGCGTAGCTTGTATATTAAACCAATGTGGCTTCGCGTAGCGCCTCCGTATGCCCCCAAATTGAAAAATGCGCCTCCGCTTTAGCGGAGGCAGTGCGCGCGCGGCACAAACCGCAGGTTTGGGCTGGAACAAAAGCCAGCATTCATGCCATTTTTGGGTACGGCCATCACAGCCAGCCCCGCGGCGCGCCCGCCCGCCTAAAGACGGGCTTGCATGTGGCCGGGATAAATACAGTTGCCCTGCGCCGGGCGGGTGTTACATTTTTTCCTTAACGCGCCCTTACCAGGACGCTTTTACTTCGCCCCCTGCCGGCAGGCTGTATATTAAACCAATGTGGCTTCGCGTAGCGCCTCCGTATGCCCCCAAATTGAAAAATACGCCTCCGCTTTAGCGGAGCCCGCGGCAGGCAAGCGTAGCTTGTTTATTTGACAATGCGGCATGGCTTAGCGCCACCGTATGCCCCCAAATTGGAAAATGCGCCCCAGCTTTAGCTGGGGCAGTGCGCGCAATGCGCGCGCGGCACAACACGCTCTTTGCGTGTTGTGCTGGAACAAAAGCCGGCATTCATGCTGGCCAGTGCGTACAGCCGAAGGCTGTATATTAGATAATGCGCCACCGTATGCCCCCAAATTGAAAAATGCGCCCCAGCTTTAGCTGAGCCCGCAGCAGGCAAGCGCAGCTTGTTTATTTGACAATGCGGCACGGCTTAGCGCCAGTGATTCCCCAGATATTGAACAAATGCGTCCCAGCTTTAGCTGAGGGCGGCCGCGGCTCAAACCGCAAAAAATTAAATATTTGAACAGGCCACTTCCGCTTTTACAGCCGCTAATTTTGTGGTATTCTTGCTTTAAGAAGAGGCAGAACAGCCCGGTTTGGATTGAATCGGAGGTTTATAATGGCGATGCTCCATTATGTGGAAATCGAAAATTTTAAAACTTTTTCACATACAATACACGTAGAGTTAAGCCATCCGGCGGTTATCATTGGCCCCAACAACTCCGGAAAAACCAGCGTCATTCAAGCTTTATCACTTTGGGACAGGGGCGTTAAATCATGGTATGAAAAAAGGGAGAAGCCAATTCCACTAAAGAACGGGAACGCTACGGCGCCGGCATAAACCGTCTGAATATACTGGAAGTCCCGGTAGCCGAAACCCGTTTCCTTTGGAACAAAACCCGGGTTAGGCAAAAGAACGAATTTGTAAAAATGCGGATAACCATCGGCCTTGAGTTCAAAGGAAAAGTAACCGATTGCCCTTTTGTATTTACCTATAGAGACCCGGAGGTTATTTACAGCGCCCCGGATGCGGCAATTATGAAAGACCCGGAATTGATTCAATACGCATCGAGTCTGCAGTTTCATCTTTTGTACCCCATGTCCGGTATTGAAACCGAAGAGACGCTTTTTCAGGACGGGTGGATTAAAACGCTGCTGGGACAGGGGCAGACCGCCCAGGTTTTGCGGAATATTTGCTATAAAGTTGCGGAAAACGACAAGAATAACAATACCGGAGACTGGGATAAAATCGTGGAATTTATGCAGCGTCTTTTTTTGGTCAGAATAAACAAACCGGAGTTTATCGAAAGCAGGGCCAAATTGCTTGTTACCTACAGACCAAATAATATGTCCACGGATCTTGACATTTCCCTCGCCGGAAGGGGTTTGCAGCAGGTTCTGCTTATCCTTTCATATATTTATTGGCATAAAAATTCGGTTATCCTTATAGACGAACCCGATGCGCACCTGGAAATTCTGCGGCAGCGGCAAATTTACGCCTTATTAAAAACGGCCGCCCGGGAAAACGGATCCCAGGTGATTATCGCCACACATTCGGAGGCCATATTGGATGACGCGGTAGACACTAATTTAACTCTCCTCCTCCTTGACGGGACCGTCGATAATATTGGGGATAAAAAGGATGTACGTAATACCCTTAGGACCTATGGAATTGAACATTATTACAAAGCCAGGGTACATCCAAGGATATTTTATATCGAAGGCAGCACCGACATTGAAATACTGCGCCGGCTGGCAGTTTTACTGGGCCATAAAAAAGCGGAAAAGGTTTTGAACGACAGGTTAAATCTCTACTATACCCAAAATATCGATCCGGAAGACAGCATTGAAAACCAACTGGATCGCGCCGGCGGGGCGTTCAACAGGAATCATCTTTCTCACTTTGGAGCGTTAAAGGCCTTTGTTCCCGAATTAAAGGGTTTTGCGCTGTTTGATAATGACGGCAATAACCGGCATGACATTATTACCGATTCTATCGCAACGGTATTTTGGAAAGAGTATGAGATTGAGAATTATTTTGTCAGCCCGGATGTATTGACGGAGTTTGTTAAGGATCACTACAAAAACGAAGAACAGGATCTCTTTGCCCATGACGATATAGAAATTTTTGATCGTTCTTTGCGTGAAGTTTTGTTGTCCTCGGTTTTTAACGGCAGCGATGAAATTTTAGAGCAGTATTCCAGGGGAAGCGGAGACGTAAAGCGGTTTATGCTGCGGAATGTGAAGATGAGCGAAATTGCGGAAACGGTTTTCCGCCTTTACGCGGAAAAAATGGATCAACCCATGCTGCTTACCAAGGGAGAATTCTACCGTCTTGTGCCCTTCTGCCCCAGGGAGGCGGTACCCCGGGAAGTAACCGAAAAATTGGATCTCCTCGCCGCCCGCCTGGAGTACCCCGGCCCCTGAACCGGGCTTTAAACCAGGGTTCCCGGTATTCCGGGGGATTTAGGGCCGGCCGGTTTCCCTGGCCGGACGGAGCCGGCGGACTGGCGGCTGACCCCCCGCCGGGCCGGGGCCGTCCGCCGCGCCAATGGGCGCTTCCATGGGGGAGGGGGGGCAGCGGAGAAGACCGCAGGGACAAAGCCGCAGGGTTTGACACGAGGACTGCGCAGCGAGGGGGGGCCAAGATGAACAGCCGTAAGGCTGTACATTGGATAGTGCGGCACGGCCTAGCGCCAATAAATGCCCCAAAATTGAAAAATGCGGCCAAGCTTTAGCTTTAGCCCGCGGCAAGCAAGCGCAGCTTGTTTATCTGACAATGCGGCATGGCTTAGCGCCAGAAAATATCCCCAAATTGAATAAATGCGCCCCAGCTTTAGCTGGGGCAGTGCGCGCAGGGCGCGCGCCGAGATGAACAGCCGCAAGGCCCGGATCGCCATTCCCAGCCTTTGAAACCCCTGCGCCCCCCCCTTAACTTACTAATACTAACCCACGTTTACCAAAAGTCCCTCCGGGGTATCCTGGGAGGCGGTCCCCCCTTCTATGACCACAGTGGCGCTGTGGACCCCCCGGAGCAGCAGCGTCCAGGGTTTTGCCGCCCCTTCGTTCCGCGCAGTATAGGTGTGTCCCCCGCGGCTTATGGTGAAGAGGCTTTCCCGGCTGCCGGAAATATCGTAGAGCGGCACGCTGAGGCTTTGGCCGTCGGCCAGGGCGAATACCTGGAAGCTGATCCCGTCGGCGTAGTCGTAGTCCGGCCTTGTCTTGTTGTTTCCCAGGGGGATAACGGAGTTGGGCCGGGCCAGGAGGGGAAGGCTAAAGTAACCGTGGCGCTCCCTGCGCCAGCCCCCTTCCACGATTTCGCCGCTGAGGATGTTGGTCCATCTGCCCTGGGGAACGTAGTAGCTCAGCTCCCCGTCCGGGCTAAAGAGGGGCGCGGCTAAAAGAGAATCCCCCAGCATGTACTGGCGGTCCAAATAGGCGCAGCCGGGGTCCTGGGGGAATTCGAGGATCATGGCCCGCAGCAGGGGGAGGCCCCGGGTGTGGGATTCCACCGCCTTGGCCCAGAGGTAGGGCATGAGGCGGCACTTGAGTTCGGTAAAAAAGCGGAGTACATCGCTGGCCTCGTCATCGAAGTTCCAGGGTACCCGGTAAGTTTGATTGCCGTGGAGCCGGCTATGGGAGGAAAGGAGGCCGAAGGCGCACCAGCGTTTAAAGAGGTCCGCCGTGGCGGTGCTTTCAAAGCCGCTGATGTCGTGGCTCCAGAAGCCGAATCCCGCGAGGGCCAGGGAAAGTCCCCCCCGCAGGGTTTCCGCCATGGACTCGTAGGTGGCCGCGCAGTCCCCGCCCCAGTGCAGGGGGAAGCGCTGGCCCCCCACGGTGGCGGAACGGGCAAAGACCACGGCCTCCCCCTTCCCCCGTTCCTGTTCCAGCAGTTCAAACACCGTTTTGTTGTAAAGCTGGGTGTAGTAATTGTGCATCCCCTGGGGGTCCGCGCCGTTATAATAAACCACGTCCACCGGTATCCGCTCCCCAAAGTCGGTTTTAAAGCAGTCCACCCCCATGTCAAGAAGCCCTTTGAGTTTTCCCGCAAACCATGCCGCCGCGGCGGGGTTGGTGAAATCCACCAGGCCCATCCCCGGCTGCCAGCGGTCCCACTGCCATACATCGCCGTTGGGCCGTTTGACCAGGTAGCCCTTTGCCATGCCTTCGTCAAAGAGGGGGGATTTCTGGGCCACGTAGGGGTTGATCCACACGCAGATCTTCAGCCCCCGGTCGTGGAGCCGCCGTAGTATGGCCGCCGGTTCGGGGAACTGTTCTTTGTCCCACTCAAAATCCACCCATTGGCAGCCCTTCATCCAGAAGCAGTCAAAATGGAATACATGGAGGGGTATCTTCCGCTCCTCCATGCCGCCGACAAAATGGGTAACGGTTTTTTCATCGTAATCGGTGGTAAAGGATGTGGAAAGCCAAAGCCCGAAGGACCATGCCGGGGGCAGGGCGGGCCGGCCCGTGAGGGCGGTATAATTAACGATCACCTCTTTCAGACTGTCCCCACCGATGATGTAGTAGTCGATCTCTTCGCCGGCTGCGGAAAACTGTACCGCGCTTACCACCTCGCTACCGATCTCGAAAGAAACCCTGCCGGGGCTGTTTACCAGGACCCCATAGCCGCCGCTGGAAAGGTAAAAGGGGATGTTCTTGTAAGCCTGCTCGCTGGCGGTCCCCCCGTCTTCGTTCCAAATATCCACCGCCTGGCCGTTTTTCACAAAGGGGGTAAAGCGTTCCCCCAGCCCGTAGATTGTCTCCCCCACGGCGATATTAAGGTACTGGACCATGTAGGCCCCCTCTCCCTCAACGCTGAAGTGGCCGCTGTTCCGCCCGTTGATCGAAGTGAGGGCCCTGCCGCCCCGACAGAAGGCAACCCCCCAGGAATCCTTTTCCGCGCTGAGCTTTAGGGCTCCCTGATCTTTTCCCGCCCGCAGGGTCCAGGATGAGGGCCCCTCTTCAATGGCGGTATGATCCGCCCTGTCCGCGGGTATTTGGAAGGCGGGGCCCCTCCGCAGGGCGCCCTTGTGGTGGTACATCCTGACGCGGATCACATCGGGCAAGGGGGAGGAAAAAACCGTGGTGATAAGGGGGATTCCCAGGACCCGCTCGCCGGGGCGGAAAAGCCGGTGGCTGGTTGTCCACAGCGAAAGGGCCCCCTCCGCGGCATTGCTGTCGATATTGCTCCACAGGTTAAGGGGCCGCACTCCCTTTCTAATTTCCCAATAGCCATCCCTGAATTTCATGATAAACTCCTAAAAGATCTGTCCCCCAAGGGAGAACACCGGTATCTGTTCCAGAGGGGCGGCAGCGCTGATCCGCCGGCCTCCTTCGTATTGTTTCCCGGTCCACACATCGGTCCAGAATTCCGCGCCGTTTTTCAGCCTGGGGAGGTAGAGTTCCCGTTCCCGCTGTCCCTCATAGAGGACCGGGGCCACCAGGAATTCCGGCCCAAACAGGTACTGATCCTCAACTTCCCAGGCATCTTTGTCACCGGGAAAATCGTAGAACAGGGGCCGGATAACCGGGCTTCCCTTTTCGTGGGCGGCCTTCATGAGTCCTTCGATATAGGGCCGCAGCTTTTCCCGAAGGAAAATGTACTTTTTGCAGATCCGGTATACCTCTTCCGAGTAGCTCCAAATCTCGTTATCCGCCCCGGAAACGCAGCTTGCTCCCCCCTCCGTTCCCATGGGCGGTTTGTGGGGTTCCCGGTCCCCGTGGAGCCGCATCACCGGGCAGAAACAGCCCCACTGGAACCAGCGGATAAGGAGCTCATGGAACCGGGGGTCCGTCACCAGGCCGCCGTGGAAACCCCCGATGTCGGTGGTCCACCAGGGGATTCCCGCCATACCCATGTTGAGACCCGCGGCAAGCTGGTTCCGCAGACTCCCAAAGCTGGAATGGATGTCCCCGGACCAGACCAGGGCGCCGTAACGCTGACTCCCCGCCCAGGCGCAGCGGAGCAGATTCAGCACCTGTTCCTGCCCGGCCTCCCGCATGCCGTCAAAAAAAGTCTTGGCGTAAAAGAGGGGGTAGCTGTTCCCAATCTGAAGGTCCGGCCCCAGGTGGTAACGGTAATGATCAAAATCATAGACCGAATACTCCGGTTCCGCTTCGTCAAGCCAGAAGACCCGCACCCCCTTGTCGTAGTAATTCTGTTTTACCTTCTCCCAGATAAAGGACCGGGCCTCCGGCTTAGTGGCGTCGTAGTGGACGCTGTTTCCCTGGAAATCCATGCCGATACGGTAGCCCCGTTCGGTCCGGATAAGGAGGCCGGATTCCAGCATTTCCGCGAAGTTCTCACTCCGCCGGTCCACGGTGGGCCAGACGGATACCATCAGTTCTATGCCCATTTCCTTGAGTCCGGCGATCATGGCATCCGGGTCCGGCCAGTAGCGGGGATCGAATCTCCAGTCCCCCTGGTAGGGCCAGTGGAAAAAATCGATCACGATGACCGAAAGGGGGATCTCCCGTTTCCGGTACTCCCGGGCCACGGCTAAGAGTTCCTCCTGAGTCTGGTAGCGGAGTTTGCACTGCCAGAAACCCATGCCGTAGGCGGGCATCATGGGGACTCTTCCGGCGGCCCTGGCGTAAGCCTCTTCAATTTCCGCGGGGCTGTCCCCGGCGGTGATCCAGTAGTCCAGGGATTTGGCGGAAAGGGCCGTCCAGGTAGTCATATTTTTACCAAAGACCACCCGGCCCACGGCGGGGTTGTTCCATAGGAATCCGTAGCCCAGGGATGAGAGGGCAAAGGGAACGCTGGCCTGGGAATTACGCTGGGCCAGTTCCAGATCGCAGCCCTTAAGGTTAAGGCAGGACTGCTGGTACTGGCCCATGCCGTAGATCTTTTCATTGGGGCTTAGGGATTCAAGGCGAAGGGTAATCGTGTAATCCCCGCCGATGATGGGCTTGAATTCCCGGCCTTCGATCTCCAGGGCGCTGCAATTTTCGGACATCCGGTCCCTGCGGTTCCGCACGTATTCTTTAAGCAGGAGTTCCCCCCGGCTGTTGTACACCGAAAGATTCCCCGCCCGGTCCAGCCTTGCTTCGATTTTCCCGTTCCTGATGGAAGCGCCCTGGTCCCCGATATGTATGGAGCTTTCGTCCTCCGCTTCCACAGGGGGAAGGAGGGCCCCGTCGATCTCCGGGTCGGCGCCGGAACCGTCAAGCCGGCGTTCTTCCCGGCCTTCCGTAAAGCCCCCGGTCATACCCCTGGGCATGCCGGCGGTCTTGGCCGCCCGGACCCGGAGGCTGTTCTTCCCCCAGCCTTCTATCCACAGCTTTTCCGCATCGTAGCGGAATATGAGGCGGCGGCCCTCGATAGCAAATCTTAAGTTCATAATGATATACGTATAACATAAATTCGCCCCCTTTGTCAAAATTTTTCTTGACATCCACACCCCGGATATGATATACGTGTATCATAT
>JAIRNB010000264.1 GCA_031258265.1 Treponema sp.
CCAGCCGGCTTCTTCCCGGGCCGGCCCTCCGGCTGTTTCCTGTTACCTGCGCCGGTTTTTCTGGTTTTTATGGGAAAAGAATGCGTACGCAAATAAATTCTTTTTTAAGGCTTTTAAGGCTGTTTCAAAACCAGTCGTGTTTTGAAGCTGTCTCCATTCGCGGGAAAGGATCGCTGGAGGTATTATGAAACGGATCGCTGTTCTTGCCATGGGACTCCTGTCCTTTGGTTTATTTCTCTATGCCCAGGAGGGGAATTTCCCCCAGCAGCATAACCGGCGCTATCGCGGGTTCGGTGAAGATCAGGGGACGCCCCTGGAAAAACTTAGCCTTAGCGGGACCCTGGGTTTAAGCCAGGGAATCATCGTGCTGAAAAGCGGGGAAGAAATTTGGTATGTACCCAGCCTGGGGCGTTACACCGGTTTTATCGAGGGCCTAAAAGAAGGGGCCGCCGTTGCCCTGGAGGGCTGGGGGAAAAAGATTCCCCAGGCCGGCGAAGGCGCCGGTTTTCTCAGGGTTTTCAAACTTACCCTGGACGGAAAGGAGTACGAGCTTGGCCCGGAGGAACCGCGGGTAGCGCAGGGACCGGGTCCCCGGGCGGATCATTGGCCCAGGGGTCCCGGCCGCGAGGAACGGCCAAGGTCCCCGAAATTCCACGGCTGGGAAGGGCGGGGCCGGATGGGTCCCATGATGGGACCGCCCTGGGGGCCGCGGCATCTTCCGGAGATCCGCCGGCATTTCCGCTTCCAGTCCGGGCCGAAGGAAAGTTAATCCAGTATTTTGACACTATTAAACTTGTAGATTTGGGCGCATCCCCGGCATTGCCGGGGACCGGGCTATCCGCTCCAATTCCTCAGCTTTACCTGCGGTAAAGCCTCCGGTATTTCCGCTCTATCCCTTGCGCGAAAGGCCAAGAACAAACAACCGCAGGTTGTTTATTAGACCACTGTGGCATGGCCTGGCGCAAGTAAAGGCCCCAATTTGGACTAATGCGGCCAAGCTTTAGCTGAGCCCGCGGCAGGCAAGCGTGGCTTGTTTATTTGACAATGCGGCATGGCTTAGCGCCAGAAAATACCCCAAAATTTATTAATGCGCCCCAGCTTTAGCTGGGGCAGTGCGCGCAGTGCGCGCGCGGCCCAAACCGCAGGTTTGGGCTGGAACAAAAGCCGCAAAAACGTATGCGTCTATCACAGCCGGCCCCGCGGCGCGCCCGCCCGCCTAAAGCCGCCCTTGCATTTGGCCGGGATAAATACAGTTGCCCTGCGCCGGGCGGGTGTTACATTTTTCCTTGACGCGCCCTTACCAGGGCAATTACTTCGCCCCTATCGGCCAGCGCATACAGCCGAAGGCTGTATATTAACAAATGCGACTACGCATCAGGCCCTTCGGGCCTGCGCGGTAAGGAAATTTATCGTGTTTTTGGAGAAATTCGCTTGACATTTTTATTTTCATATCCTACTATCTTGAAGTAAATACTAAATATAGTAATCTGATCGGATTTATATGTATTATCATATAAATATATAAAAAAAGGAGGATCTAAAAAATGAAGATCACCAAGGTAGAGGTTTTTTTGCTGAACGATCCCGAAAAACCCCAATCCCACCCCATTTGGGCCCGGATTCACACCGATTCCGGTATTTACGGGGACGGTGAGGCCGGTCTGGCCTACGGGGTGGCGGCTAACGCCGCTTTTGGGATCGTGAAGGATTACGGGGCCCTGATTATCGGGGATGATCCCCTCGATCACGAGACGATCTGGCACAAGCTCTACAAAAATACCTTCTGGGGACAAAACGGGGGGCCGGTTACTTTCTCCGGGATCAGCGCCATCGACATTGCCCTGTGGGACATCAAGGGGAAATTTTACGGAAAGCCCATTTACCAGCTTCTGGGAGGCAAGTTTAGGGATAAGCTGCGGACCTACGCCAGCCAGCTCCAGCATGGCTGGAGTGAAAGCCGGGGACTCTTGGGTAAAACCGAAGATTATGCCGCGGTCGCCAGGGAAGTAGTAGAAAAAGAGGGATATGACGCCATAAAAGTGGACTTTATCGCGGTGGAACAGAACGGGGAACGGCTTAACCGGGCAAATCCCCGGACCCTGCTGACCCCTTCCCAGCTAGAGCTCTTTGTGGAACGCCTGGCGGTTACCCGCGAAGCGGTGGGTCCCAAGGTAGACATTATCGTGGAGAATCACGCCATCACCGATACCCAAAGCGCGGTACAGGCGGGGGAACGGATTCGGGATTACGACGTGTACTATTATGAGGAGCCCGCCACCCCCAACGCCAAGCTTTTTGAGTATATCAGCCGCCGGACCGGCCTGCCCCTGGCCAGCGGGGAGCGGATCTATTCCCGGTGGCAGTACATCCCCTACTTCGAGAACAGCTCCCTCCAGGTAATCCAGCCAGATCTCTGCAACACCGGGGGCATCACCGAAGGCAAGAAGCTGGCCGATGCCGCCTACATTTACGATGTCAGCGTCCAGCCCCACATCGCCGGGAGCCCCATCTCCATCGCGGCGGCCCTGCACCTGGAGGCGGCGATCCCCAATTTCATCATCCACGAACACCACTTCCCCCACCAGCATGGGCGTAAATTGGCCGTCCATGATTATCAGCCGGAAAAGGGGTATTTTTCCGTCCCGGAATTGCCGGGTCTGGGGAATGAAATATCCGAATA
>JAIRNB010000285.1 GCA_031258265.1 Treponema sp.
CCGCCACAGCGGATACGGCCAGCAACAGCGCCAAAGCAACGCTTAATCCTCGAAACAACTTCATCATAGGTCCTCCTCAAAACTGTATTTTAGTATTCAGAATAACTTCTGAAAACTTGGAATATTGTAAGGCCATTCCGAAAAAAAGGCAAGAAAAATATAAAACAAAGAAATCCCGCGGTCCGTCCGCAAAACCGCCTGCTTTGCGGACAGACCGCGGAACATTGAGAATCACAGCACGGTGACAAGGGCGCTTAGCGGCGCGGGGGCGCCCCGCTCCACTGATACCGGCAGGGGGGCGGCATCGGCGGCGCTTATCCGGTAGCGGCCGGGGAGCAGAACCCGTTCCCCCTGGGAGTTGACACTCTCAAAGTCGGCGGCTTTAAGGGAGAAGCTCAGCGTCCGGGAAGTTCCCGCCTCCACCCGGACCCGCTGGAAGGCCCGGAGGGAACAGAGGGGATCCTCCGGCCCCCGGTCTTCCCGGCTAATGTACAACTGGACCACGTTCTCCGCGTCCCGGCGTCCCGCATTGACAAGGTTTAGTTCCACATCCAGGGAAGCGCCGGCGGAGATATTCTGGGAAGAAAGTTTAAGAGCCTCGAAGCGGAATTCGGTGTAGGAAAGGCCGAAACCGAAGGGGTAGAGGGGTTTTTCCGTCATATAACGGTAAGTCCGGCCCTTCATGGAGTAATCTTCATAGGGGGGAAGCTGGCTGGTGGAGGCGGGGAAGGTGATGGGCAATTTCCCCGAGGGAACCACGTCCCCAAAGACAATATCCGCCACCGCTTCTCCGCCCAGCTCTCCGGGGTACCAGGCGAAGATAATGGCGTCGGCAATGTCTTCCGGGATGGCGATGGGACTGCCGCCGGTAAGGATAAGGACCACGGGCTTACCCCCGTCCCGGAGTTTGCGGAGATAGGAAAGCTGCCAGGGGGGAAGCTCGATGCGGTCCCGGTCTCCGTTGGAATCCGAGGCGATGGCATCCCCTTCCTCCCCTTCCATGGCGCCGTCCAGGCCGAAGACCGCGATAACGAGGTCTGTGGAACCGGAGACCCCAAAGGGCACATTGGAGGGATGGTTTTCATCATATTGGAGGCAGCCCTGGCGGTATTCAAGGCTGATGCCGAATTTATCCTGGACCTTAGCGGCCAGCCCTTCCAGGATGGTGACAAAGCGGGGGCTTATACCGTAGTAATTCCCGAACAGGGTATGGGGATTGGCCGCGCCGGGGCCGACGAGGAGGATTCCCTTGGGGCTGGAATCCAGGGGAAGCAGGTTTTTGTCGTTTTTGAGGAGGACAATGGACTTTTCCGCCGCCTTCTTCGCCAGATTCCGGTGTTTTTCGCAGTTGATCACGTCCCGCTTAAGGGCGGCCCAGGGGTCCTGCTTCGGGGGATCAAAGACCCCCAGCTTAAAGCGGGTCCGCAGCAGCCGGATAAGAGCCTGATCGATAGCTTCCATGGTCACCAGCCCCTTCTTGTAAGAAGTTACCAGCTCCGGGAAAGTACAGCCGCAGTTTAGGTCGCAGCCGGCGTTCAGGGCCAGGGCGGCGGACTCCTCCGGGCTGGATGTGACTTTATGGTTCTTATGGAAGTCCTGAATAGCCCAGCAGTCGGAGACCACATGGCCCTGAAAATTCCAGGCCCCCCGGAGAATATCTTTAAGGAGATAGGTACTGCCGTTACAGGGTTCCCCCAGGGTACGGTTGTAGGCCCCCATCACGGTCTCCACCCCCGCTTCCACCAGGGTCTTAAAGGCGGGGAGGTAGGTTTCAAAGAGGTCCTTCTTGGAAACCACCGCGTCAAAGGTATGGCGAAGTTTTTCCGGCCCCGAATGGACCGCGAAGTGTTTGGCGCAGGCCGCGGTTTTCAGGCGCTCCGGGTCGTCCCCCTGGAGTCCCCGGACCAGGGCGGCGCCGATACGGCCGCTAAGGCAGGGGTCCTCCCCATAGGTTTCCTGCCCCCGGCCCCAGCGGGGGTCCCGGAAGATGTTGATGTTCGGAGTCCAAAAGGTAAGCCCCCAATACTGGCCCCGGTTCCCCTGGGCAACGGCCTCGTTGTACTTGGCCCTGGCCTCGTCGGAGATTGCCTGGGCGATTTCCCTGATAAGGTTCTCGTCGAAGGTGGCCCCCAGGGCTATGGCCTGGGGAAAAACCGTGGCAACCCCGGCCCTGGCTACGCCGTGGAGACATTCGTTCCACCAGTTGTACTCCGGTATCCCCAGCCGGGGAATCGCCGCGCTGGTATAGCTTAGTTGGGAGACTTTCTCCTCCAATGTCATTTGGGAAACAAGTTCCCTGATCCGTGTTTCACGATCCATGTTGACCCCCTGTAAGGATGCTTTGGGGAAACCTCCGGTTTTATCCGGCGGACTTCTTCAAGCGCCCCTGATATGTTAGCTTATAAACGCGGGGGCCGGAAGCGCAATCCGGCTGTTCTCCTATGGGCGGGGGATTCGCCGCCGGGGGGGTAGCGCAGGCCACCGCAGGGCCGCGAAGCGGAACGAGGAGGCCGGAGCGCAGGGGGGCCGGAGGGTAAACGCGCCGTATACGGTTACCGAATGTCCGGTAACAGGCCCCCCTTATGATTCTTACAAAAATCTTACAAAAAGCCCGTTTTTGGACGGAAGGAAGGTACATCATGCTGGGTATTGATGAGGGGATTGCCATTTTAGAGCGGCAGGAGGAGCTTCTCCAGTTTAGTCATTTTAACCGCCTGGACGCCTGGAGGCTGGGAAAGCTGATAACGGATAAAATTGTGGGGGAGGGGCTGGCTCTGGCGGTGACTATCCGGCTGCTTAACGGTTTTGTCCTGTTCCAGTACGCCGGAGAGGGGACTAACACGGATAACGGCTGCTGGCTGGAAAAGAAATTTAACATTGTCCGGGATTTGGACGCCTCCAGTCTGCTCTTTTCCCTGCGTTTAAAGAAGCGGAATCAGAGCCTGGGGGACCGGGGTTTGGACCCTGGGCTTTACGCCTGGGGGGGCGGCGGTTTTCCTATCCGGGTAAAGGGGACGGGTCTTGTGGCGGTGGCCGCCGCTTCCGGCCTGCCCCACTTGAAGGATCACGACATGCTGGCGGAGGGTATCGCCAGGCTCCTGCGGATAAAGGATCCGCCCCGGCTGCCCCTGGACGCGGGTTTCTAAGGGAAACGGGATGCCGATTAAGATACCCCGGGAGCTTCCGGCTTACAGGGAACTGAGCGCGGAAAATGTCTTTGTCATGACCACCGACCGGGCGGAACATCAGGATATTCGCCCCCTGCGGGTTGGTATTGTGAATCTGATGCCCACCACAGTGACTACCGAAGCCCAGCTCCTGCGGCTGCTGGGGAACAGCCCCCTCCAGGTGGATATTACTTTTTTGCGGATGGGCAGCCACGAATCCCGGAACGCGCCGCCGGGGCACCTGGAGAAGTTTTACCAGAGCGCCGGGGAACTTATGGACCGGGGGCTGTACTTTGACGGCCTTATCATCACCGGCGCGCCGGTGGAGACTCTGCCCTTTGAGGAAGTGGACTACTGGGATGAGCTGGCGGCGGTGATCGATTACTCCGCCGGCCATGTCTGGTCCACCCTCCACATCTGCTGGGGGGCCCAGGCGGGGCTGTACCGCCGTTACGGCATCGAAAAACAGCCCCTGGAAAAAAAGCTTTTTGGCATCTTTCCCCACCGGATAAACGGGCAGAACAAAGCCCTGTTCAGGGGCTTTGACGATGAATTCCTGGCCCCCCAGTCCCGGCATACCGCCAGCAGCCGGGAGGCCATTGCCGCCTGCCCGGCCCTGAATATCGAATCGGAGACACCGGAAACCGGGGTGTTTATCAGCACCGCCAGGAAAGGCCGGGAGATATATGTCTCTGGCCACCTGGAGTACGATCCCCTGACCCTGGATTTGGAGTACCGCCGGGACCTTGCCAGGGGCCTTCCTATCGCTATCCCGCAAAACTATTACCCCGACAACGATCCTTCACGGCCTCCGGTGGTCCGCTGGCGGGCCCATGCCCACCTGTTCTTTTCCAACTGGCTTAACTATGTGTACCAGGAGACCCCCTACAATCTGGAGGAGATGTAGGAG
>JAIRNB010000012.1 GCA_031258265.1 Treponema sp.
TTTCGTAGTCGTCCCGTCGGGGGATACCTTTAATATTATCAAGCCGGAAGGCAAATACTTTGTGAAGGAATGGTAACAATCTGTTTCCCGGAAACTCACAGCTTTTAGGTTGAACCAACATTTTTTCCAAATTTGGAATTACCGGGTACTTGTCCCCCCCGGCAGTCAGAGGGCGGCCTCTCGGACGGATCAAGGAGCGGATCGTCCGGTAGTTCTTCCCCATCTTCATCCGGTTCTTCCGTGGGCTTTGGCTTTACCAGCCACCTTAACGTCTATCTCCAGGGCTGGCATCCAAACGCCGTGGCCCTGGGTATTCCTTTCCAGCTTGGGCTGCAGATAGAACTTCCGGCCGTCACCCTGGACTTCCTGGGCGAGGCCGGCGCCGGCTCCCAACGTCTTTGAATTCCACCTGGGGGGCATGGCGGAACTGTAGCTTTTTGATACATTCGGTTTTGGCGCGGGGGCGGGTTTTTACGGCAACGCCCTTAACTGGGGTACTTTTGTAAATTCGCAGAAGAAAGAAACCCTTTATGCGGCCCCGCTAAGGACAAACTACCTCCGCAAATACAACAGGCTGCCGGAATTTTGGCTTGATTCAACCGGTATTTGATAGTAGTGTTATAGTGTGGTTGGGCTGGCGCGAAAGCGCTATCCCGGCCTGCCATCCGGCCTCGTACAGGCGGGGCATTCTTTTATCGTTTGCCTATTATGGCTCGCAGTTCATCATAAGACCAGGTGTACAGCTTACCTATATGCTCAAAATAACAGATAAAATACCCTTTACCGGAGCGGTTTTTCTCCACCCAGATATTCAGCGCCTTCAAGACCCATTCCTCTCCCGGAAACAAGGCTGAAGCAAGGATACGGCTTTTTTCACCGTTTTGAAAAGACAAGTTTTTATCGGAAAGGCCAGAGCTGTAAGGAATCATTAAAATCAGTATGCATAGAAAACAACCAAAAGGACAGAGATCGTATTGCCCATGAGGACAAATAAATCTCCCAGCCGCCTGGCTGGGGGGTAGCGGAAACCACCGCAGCCCAAGGGCGGCCCAGGGGGCCGCCCGGGCGAGGAGGCTGGAGCGGAGGGGGGGCCAGAACAAATGCGCCGGCACAGCCGCTAATTGACCGTGGAAGCGGGCCCCCCCTTCCTATACAGACTGCCGGTTACTACATTTCCCTTGCTGTTTACAGGGAGGATAGGGATAGAGCGTTAGGTCCTGGAAAAAAAGCCTGTCCCCTGGGAGCTTGCGGGCTTTCGGGTTAAAGGCCCGGCGCTTAATCTGAATTCCGAATTGCCGGTCCTCCCCCGCAGTGCCTTGACCGGGACCGGTTATATCCTTAAATTTTCTGTATGTATCCGCAAAACGGCGAGGAAAAAAATGTTCCCCGGCCCCTCCTGTGGGGGCTTTTGATCTATGACGCCCTTCGCCTGGCGGTATATAGCCGAATCATGGGCGGAGGAACCGGGGCCGGAGAATTTCCCCCCCTGATCTTCGGAGTCCCCAATGCCCTTTTTCCGCTGATGGTCCTGTTCATGCTGGTAGATTTTGACCGTTATATGGCCTATGCCCCCCTGTACAGCGCCGGTAAGGCCCTGTCGATTCTTGTCCTGGCCGGTTCCGGTTTTTTTTGGCGGGGCAGGATAGTTCAGGCGATTCTGTTAAAGGGGCCTGAGTCCCTTTATACGGCGGGGGGACTTTTGGCAATCGCCCTGGGGGATGTTTTTTCCGTGGTCTGCGGAGTTTTTCTGATCCTCCGCTGTAAAAGGGCGATTCAGGGTCCGGCGGCGGACCATGGGGGTTTATGATGCGAATCATTCCGATTGCGAGCGGCAAGGGAGGGGTGGGAAAGTCCCTCCTGGCGGCAAACCTGGGGGTGGCTTTTGCCCAGGCCGGCCAGCGGGTAATCCTGGCGGACCTGGATTTGGGAGCTTCCAACCTCCACCTGGTCCTTGGCCACCAGTCCCCACGGATGGGAATTGGGCTTTGGCTTAACGATACCCGGAAGGATTTTAACGAGGTAATTGCCGATACCGATGTCCGGGGACTCCGCTTTATCCCGGGGGATCAGGAAATTCCGGGGACGGCAAACCTTAAAACCTCCCAGCGGAAAACCCTGGTAAAGCGGCTTCTGGCCTTAAAGGACGAAGCCGATTACCTTATCCTGGATCTGGGGGCGGGGACGCATCAATCGATCCTGGACTTCTTCCTTCTGTCGGGCCAGGGTATCGTGGTCTCCGCCCCGGCGGTTACCGCGGTCCTTAACGCCTATGTGTTCCTCAAAAATACGGTCTTCAGGATGATGTACACCGTTTTTGCCAAGGGCAGCCCCGCCCGGAACTACCTGGAGCAGGCCCGGAAAGAGGGCGCCGGCCCGCAGCGGCTTTACATCCCCAAGATGCTGCCGGAAATTAAAGCCCAGGACCCGGCGTCCTACGCCAACTTCATGGGCCACCTGGAACATTTTCACCCCAAGCTCGTCATGAACATGATCGACGATCCCAAGGATGCCGATGTGGCTATGAAGATCCGCCGCTCCTGCGAGGAATATTTGGATCTAAAAATCGAACACCTGGGAGTGATATACCGGGACGGCATCCAGGACACCGCCCTGGCCTCCCGGCTTCCGGTGGTTCTCTACAAACCCCAGTCCATCGTTGGCCAGGGAATCTACCGCATTGCCGATAAGATCATGGCCTCCGACGAGGAGGCGGGCCCCCTGGACGACAAGGAAATTGAAAACAGCTTCCAGGAAGCGGGGGCGGAAGCGGAAATTGATTTTGACAATAAGATGGACTATGTGGAGGACCTGCTCCATTCCGGGGCCCTGAGTCCGGGGGACCTGGTGGAAACCGTCAAAACCCAGCAGTTGGAGATAAGCAAACTCAAGAAAGAAAATAATTTTCTTAAATTCAAACTTTCCCAGGCCATATCGAAGGGCTATAAACCCTGACGGACGCCTCCCGGCGCCGGGTAAAAGCGGTAAAAGTATAATAGGGTTGTTCAAAAACTGAAGTTTTTGAACAACAGCCGCTTAAAAATAACAAAAAACGCGGATTTTGTTAGAAATCCGTGTTTTTTGGGCGACTTGTAAGCCAACCGGGTTCTTGAACAAGTCCAATCTTATGCGCACTACCCGTAAATTGCCATTTTAGGCCGGGATGCCGGAATGGCGGTGTTATAATTTTTTTCGTATTAATTGTATTTTATTATTCCCTTTTTAATTTTCTGTAGTATTACTATAGATAAACAATTCAAAAAAATTTATTTGTTTTAATGCCATTTCTGTTGACAAAAATAAAAAAATAAATAAGACTGCCTCTGGAAATTAAAAATCCAGGGGTTTTATCCCGAATGAACTGAAAATCCGCCGCGGTCTTCAGAAATCTTATATTTTCACAAGAGAGTTCACATGAAAATAGGCAGAAAACTTATTGTTATGATCATAATTCTGGATCTTATCGGAATCGGCGCCCTTACAGGGACTATTTTAAGCCTTGCGAAAAAACAGATAAACAGCCTCACCCACAATGAAATTACCAATCTGGCCCATGAAAACGCGCTGACAATCAAAGTTTGGCTGGAACTTTATCTGGACGCGGTTCGTACCGCCGGGCAGATCATGTCAAAGTATGAGGAAATAGACCGGGCGGACAGGCGGCCCCTCATTAACCTGATGCTCCGGGCCCTGGTCGAAGAGAACCCCGAAGTTATAGCCGCTTCAAGCGTCTGGGAGCCTAATGCCCTGGACGGGCTGGACGCGGAATTTGTCAATACGCCGGGAACGGACCAGACGGGACGGTTTCTTTCCTACTGGGCCCGGACCAGTACCGGCCTTATCCTGGAATCCCTAATGGACTATGAGACCCCCGTAGAGGGGGACTATTACCTGGAGCCGAAGCGGACCGGCAATGAGGTCCTGGTTGAGCCCTATGAGTATGAAGTCAACGGCCGGAATACCCTGATGACCACCGTCGCCGTGCCAATCAAGAATAAAAACCGTTTTGTGGGATGCGTAAACATCGATCTTGAAATGGAAATTATCCAGCGTACCGTGGAACGGATAAAACCCTATGAAGGGAGCGTCGCGATGTTATACACCAATGGGGGACTGGTGGGCGCCCATTTTGACACCGGCCGGATTGGAAAACCCATTATGGAAACGGAACAGGACATCGCCGGCCCCTACTTAAAGGATCTGCGGAACGCCATAGGGCAGGGGAAACAGTTTTCCTTTACCAATCATGTACCCCGGTTGGGGGAAAATATGTTTTTCATCAATGTGCCGATTGTTATAGGAAAAACCACTACTCCCTGGGCGCTTATATTGGGTATTCCCAACGATGTTATCACCGCGCCTGTTTACCGGATGCTTTTTATGGGTGTTATTATTGCCACTCTGATGCTCCTCCTTGTTTCGGCGGGGGCCTTTTTCCTGGCCCGCTCCATCAGCAATCCCCTGAACCGGATGGCGCTGGTTTTAAACGATATAGGGGAAGGGGATCTGACCAAACGGCTGGAATTGCACAGCAAAGACGAAATTGGGGATATGACCCGTTCTTTTAACAGTACCCTGGATAAAATCCGGGGCCTTATCCTGATGATCCGGGAAAAGGCCCAGTCCCTCTCCCGGACAGGGACAGAACTCTCCACCAATATGGGCGCCACCGCCGCGGCGATCAACGAAATCACCGCCAATATTCAAAACATGAAGATCCAGGCGGGTAATCAAAGCGACGGGGTTGAGGAATCGGGTAAGGCCATGGAAAAAATAAGCGTTAATATCCGCGATCTTAACACCCAGATAGACCGGCAGGCGGAGAGTGTCGCCCAGTCTTCATCGGCCATTGAGGAGATGCTTGCCAATATCCAGTCCGTTACCAATACCCTGATAAAAAATACCCATAATGTCAGGAATCTGGCGGAGGCTTCCGAGGTAGGCCATACAAGCCTGCAGGATGTGGCGGCGGATATTCAGCAGATCGCCCGGGAGTCCGAGGGGCTTTTGGAGATCAACGCGGTAATGGAAAATATCGCCAGCCAGACGAATCTGCTTTCCATGAACGCCGCTATTGAGGCGGCCCATGCGGGGGAAGCCGGCAAAGGATTTGCCGTAGTGGCCGATGAGATCCGCAAACTGGCCGAATCTTCCGGGGAACAGTCCAAGACCATTAGCGGGGTTTTGAAGAAGATAAAGGACTCCATTGATAAGATCACCCGGTCCACTAACGATGTACTCAACAAG
>JAIRNB010000021.1 GCA_031258265.1 Treponema sp.
CATTGCGGCGGCTTGCAATGTGGCGGAGAAAAACCCCACAAAGGCGCAAAGCGCCGACTGGGGTTTTTCGTAGCCCGAGGGCGCTACTGCGCCCGAAGCATATACAGTCCTGTTATGCGACGTTTTCGTGCTTTTTATTATTTTAAATTTTTTCTCTACTCATATTTAAAGTATTAATTCCTTCCAGTTTTAGGAGTTTCATTTTTTTGTCAATGCCTCCCGCATATCCTGTGAGATTATTGTTTTGGCCTATCACACGATGACAGGGAATTAAAATGGAAATGGGATTATGGCCTACCGCACTGCCGATTGCCCGTGCGGACGTATGTCTACCTTCATGTTGTAATTCAAATTGTTTTGCAAGTTTTCCGTAGCTTGTTGTGTGTCCGTAAGGGATTTTACAAAGAGCATCCCATATTAATTTTTGGTACGGAGTTCCCCTAGGTTTAAGCGGTGGCATAAAATCCGGTTCCTTGCCTGAAAAATAAATATCAAGCCATTTCTGAATATTCTCAAATATGGACAGATTTTGTTCTAAAACATCTTTCCCCAATGTATTTGCAAAATATTTTTGCCCTTCAATCCAAAGCCCGGAAATGTTTTCTCCATCACTTGATACGGTGAGTACCCCAACCAGCGATTTAATTTTATGAATGTATTCCATAATTTTTCTCCTTTCTGTATTTTGATGGTGATAAATTCATGTTTTTTTTAAAAAATTTATAAAATGCGGATAAACTTTGAAATCCGGCACTGTACGCAATATCTATAATTGTATCATTGGTTTCTAATAACTTTTTTCTGGCTTCTTCAATCTTTAGATTGTCATAATACTTTTTGGGTGTAACACCATAATATTTTTTGAATATATTTACCATACGATGATATGTTATACCAATTTGCCCTATTTTTTTTGTCAGTTCTTTTTGTTGGGTAAAATGGTTTTCGAATAATAATTTTACTTTTTCGGCAATTTCTTTTATTGGCTGGTATTCCAAAAGGTCAGGCCGACATCGTTTGCACGGACGGTATCCGGCCTGTTCCGCCTGTTTCCCATTTTCAAAAAACAAAACATTTTTTCTAAGCGGCCGTTTCGATTTACAGGATGGCCGGCAAAATATTTTTGTTGATTTCACTCCAACAAAAAATACCCCGTCATAGTGGTCATCACGGCTCAATATGACCTGCCATTTTTGATCATCGGTCATTTTTTCCTTCTTTTTTCTTTGGCGCGTAATCTTTCATTCCTTCGATTGTTCCCGCGGCAATCGCCCAAAGGTAAAGGCTTGCAACGGAACAATAGGGGCTGTATCTACGCCGGTATTTTTCAAACAATTTTTTGTTTATAACCCGGTTATGATATAACATTCGCAATCCCCGGTGAATTGCAAGATCGTTATAGCTGAGAATATCTGGTCTTTGTAAGCAAAATATCATTATCATTTCCGCCGTCCAGCGGCCAATGCCTTTTAATTTAGACAATTCGCTGATTATTTCATTGTCAGGTTTATTCTTTATTTCATCCACATTTAATTGCCCGCACTTAATTTTATAAGAAAAATCCTTGATATATTCCGCTTTCCTGAAAGTCATTCCGAATTTTTGTATTTTTTCAATGCTCAAATCATAAATGGTATCTTCTGTTACCGCCCCCAGTTCATTATTCATTCTTTCCCATATGGTCCTTTGTGCTGCTGACGAAATTTGCTGTCCAATAATATGGTGTATTATTGATGAGAATAAACCGGTGTCTATCGTCCTTTTTATGTGTCCAATTTTATCAATGGCGTTACCGAGTATTTTGTCCCTTTTTTTCAAATAATCAATTTCTATTTTCCCATATTGAAAAAACAAAATAGCAACTCCTTTTATGTAAAATATAGTGTATTTTTAAAAAAATTTCTTCCTCTTTTTGAACATTCAATTTTTCCTTTTTCCAAGAAAATTCACGAAAATGTCGCCTAACATGCAGTGGCTGAAACAGACCCTCGCCCAACGGTTCCAGGGGGGCGCCCCCTCTGGCTGGGGGTCCGGGGGTATTGAACCCCCGGAGAGGGGGTAGCGTAAGACGTGCGAAGCGCGTCTGGAGCGAGGGGGAAACTTCCCCCTTCCCCCTCTTCATAATAGTTGCTACAAAATGCTGAACCGCAGCCCCGCGGCGAAGCGCCAGCCTTCAACGGCCGGGAGGCTGTCGCCGGTCCAGAGACGCCAGACGGGGAACCAGGCCCGGAGGTCGAAGCCCAGGAGCAGTTTTTCCGTTAACGAGAAGTCCATCCCCGCGCCGGCCACGGGGACGAACCAGCGGCCCTGCCCCCAGAAGTAGGCGGAGATGTCCCTGGTTTCCGCGGCGGCGTCTTCGGCATCCGCCCCTTCCAGGCCACCCGCGGCCAGGCAGATCCGCAGATCCGCCGCGGGGCCGCCGTAGACCCGGATTCGGAGGGTGTTTCCCAGCGCTAAGGTTTTGAGGGCCTGGACGCCCAGGACGGAGCCTGTCACAAAGGACGAGCGGTTATCCGGTATGGCCGGGACTGCCCTATCCAGGGTGTCGCTGTAGGCGTAGTAGGAGCCGTAAAAATCCAGGGACAGTTCTATCCGCATAAAATCAAGGACGGGCCAGCCCGCGGCTATTCCCAGGGAAGGGAGGACGGGCATGGGGTCGGACTCCAGGCCGTTGTCTTCGGGAAAGAAAAAAACCGACCCGCGAAAGGCCAGGCCGAGCTTTTCGGAAAAGCTCTGCGCTCCCAGGGGGAGGGCGGCAAGGAGCAGCACAAGAAGGGGCGCCCAGGGCCCGGCGCCTGTTGCTTTCATGGTTCAAGTATAACACAGTCGGGGGACAGGACAAACCCTGCGGCTCCGACGTTCCAGTTATCCTGTTCCTCCCAAACTCCCAGCGCGGTCAGGGAAATGCCCCCGGAAGGGGCGGGCAGGAGAAAGAACGCGGCTCCGGTGTAGACAAAGCCCTTGGGAAGATCCGGCAGGGCGAATTCCCGAAGCGCGCACACGCCGTCCCGGAGGACTCCGGCAAAGCCCCGCCCTTCCGGGCCGACGACCAGGGCTGCGGCGTTTCCGCCAGAACCGAGGTAATAGCCGTTGTAGAGCCGTATATCCTCCCGGATAGCGTCGACTGTCCGGGACGCAGCGTAGCGCCGGGGGCTCTCAAACTCCGGGGAAGCCACCGTCGCAATCGCCGTGGAAGGGGAATCCCCCGGAACCAGGGCGGCCTCCAGGACCTGCCGGAGCGGCTCAGGGGCCTGGTCATGGGGGCGGGGCCGGAGCGCGTTTTGCATGGCCCCCTCGGTGGAGGGCTCGCCGGGCTGGGAAAGATCCCCGGCGCTGAAATAGCCTATGCCCCGGAGCGGGCCGGTTTTCCGTATGGCCCGGAAGCGCCACCGGTTGTCCGGCCCTTGCCGGAGGGCTTCCAGATCCCAGCCTTCCTCCGGCGGCAGGCCCTCAAAGGCCTCGACGATCAGCTCCCTCATTCCGGCGGCGGGATCCAGGCCCCAGACCCTTGGGGAAGGCGGGGGCAGGGCGGTGTCGATAAAATAATCGTCCCGGTAGAGCATTGCCGCGGCTTTCGAGTCGAAAATAAAGAGGGCCCCCACGGAATAGTCCTTCCAATGGGCGTTGTTGTCGATCCGGTACAGGGCTATGCCCTCATGCTCCCCCCCGGCCCAGGGCACAAACGCCAGGAACCCCTCCCGGTTTATTCCGAGGATGACGCGGTCTTCCCGGCCGGTTATGCCCGCGACCCGCCTGGCCAGGGACCAGGGGATAAAGGGATGAAGGGGCGCTTCCTCCGGGGAGGGGATCAGCGCCGGCCCCTGCCCCTGCCCGCCCAGCTCGAACCACAGAGGGGCTTCCCCGCTCTGCAGCAGCGCCAGGGGGTAGCGCCCGTACTCAAGCGGGGGCGAAGGGGGCGTTTCCGTTTCCGCCGGAACCGGGGGGCTTTTCCGCGGGTTTGAGCACCCCAGAAAGGAAAACAGGAACAGCAAGGCCAGGGGGGTGTGTTTCATAGTATTCCATAGTATCGGCTTGAAAGGGCGGCTTTGCAAGATCCGCTAAAACGAATGAACCTCCTCGCCCTAAAGGGCGAGGTATCGCGTATGCGTTGCATCGTTCACGAGGTTCGTTCTGCAAGGAAATTATTTACTTGTGGGGTCTACTACCAATTTTTTGTTGGTGTTATCAATTTTAGCCGCCCTAAAGGGCGGGGTATTAGACCCCACTGCGAATAATATACCCAGGTTTTCCCGCTTACCCGGAGTATCCCCTCCGCGGAAACATAGGTGTCGGAACGGGATGTGCCGAGAAGCCGGTAGCCCAGGTCCGGCGCCGGAAACAGGGGCCCGGCAAAGGGAGAAGGTCCGGCGAAGGGGCCTTCTCCCAGGGTTGTTTTGGGCGCGGCCAGCTCTTCCGCCTGCTGCTCGACGATGCGCCGCCGGTCAAAGCCGGATTGAACCGTGCGGGCCGCCACGTCCCGCCAGTCCACGAGCCAGGGGTCCTCCCGGACCGCCGCGGGCACGGCGTCGCTGTCCATGAGGGAGCGGAACCGGGGCCAGTCAAAATACTCCGGCCTCCGTTTGTCCGGAGCGGCGTTGACGCCTGCCTGACCGCCTTCCGCCCCGGCTTCGGCAAGGGCCGCGTTCCGGGCCGCGGCCAGCTCGCGGTAAAACCAGGCATCCACGCCGCCCCTCCAGCTCAGTTGCAGCCGGCCGTCCCGGACATCGAAGGGGAAGATGGCCCCGGCGGGCCGCATTTCCCCGGGAAGTATGCCCCGGCCCGGCCAGTAGGGGAAAGCCAGCGCCGGGGAGGCCCATTCCGCGGCCAGAGAAACAGCGGCGGTTCCGTCGGTTTCCAGGGTTTGGGGGATGCCCCGAGGGTCTATCCACATCAGGCGCCACCGGGCGCCGCCCAGCAATTCCTGCCAGGGCGCGGGCAGGGAGGGAAACGTCAGGACATATTCGTCCCTGATTGCCGGGTTCCCGCAGCCGGCCAGAGCCAGGAAGAGCGGGAAAAACAGAATTCCAGTAATTGCCTTCATACTAAGGATAAGGGCGCTGCGCTGAAAAATGCTTTAGTCTCCCGGCAATTTAGGGTAGAAAAATCGGGGCGTCCCCCCATGGACCCGGTTAGGGTGTACGGGGACGCACTATAACTTTGTCTGGGGGTCCTGGCAGTGGAACTCGCTTGCCGCCCACTCGTTCGAGCACGAACATTGCTGTCCGTGTAAGGTAGATATTGAGCACATTGCTTCGCAATGTGCTCAAATGCGGGCGGCAAACGATTCCGCTGCCACCCCTCATTACAAGGTGTGGGTGCGTCCCCAGAAACCGCTTGCGCGGTAATCAGAAAGCCTAGGGGTCCATGGGGGGCAGACTGTGTCAAAAGTCATTGCCCTTCATGCATATAGTGCTGTTTGCTTTTTTATATGGCTTTATAAGGCTATATATAGCGGTGTCATTTCGATTTTTTGACTTTTGACCCAGTCTCGGGGGGCTTGGTTGCGGGGCCTTTGTTTTTTTACCGATATCCCCTCCTTAACCTGTTAGCATTGATCTGCCGCCTGCCAATTGCTATTCGCCCTCCCGCATGGTGAAGTAGGTTTCCGCCCCGCTGATCCGCAGCGCCGAATAGAGCGAGGCCAGGGGCCCGACCAGAACCGAAAGGAGGAGGTTTCCCAGGACAAGGCGGATAATATGAACCGGGGACGCGTCAAGGTAGGGCAGGCCAAGCCGCTCGCTTATCAGGACGCTGAAGGGAAAAACCGCCAGACTCGCCAGGACTATACCCGCGGCCGCTCCTATGCTGCCGGCAATAGCCGACTCCCAGAGCGCCATGAGGGCCAGTTTTCCCCTGGTGGCGCCGAGGATCCGCAGCACGGCGAATTCCTTTTTCCGTTCGTGGATGGAGCCGGAAAATACCGCCGCCAGCACGATAAATGCCGCCGCCCAGAGGATCAGGGAAAAGAGGCGGATATACGCGGTCAATCCGGCAAGGGCCTCGGCGATGCCGGAAAATATGCTCTGGGCAACCACCACATCCACGCCGGCATTTTCCCGGCCTATGGTCCGGGCAAGCAGAGCGGGAGGAGCCGAGGGGCCGGTTTTAGCCAACACCACCGAAACAGCGCCCCGGGCCATTTCCTTTTCCTGGACCGCCAGAAAGTCATAGCCCGCGTCGCGGGAGCGGCCGATAAGAAGCCGCATGGTATCCATGGTCATAAAAATCGAAGTGTCAAGCCCGCTGGCGCTTTTTGAAAGCCGGGCCGCCACCGGATAGTGGTGTCCCAAAAGCCTGATGGTCTCGTCGGAACGGATGGCGATCCGGCTGCCCACTACTACCTGCCCGTCTTCCACTGCCCTGGTGTATTTCTCGGCAATCCAGGGCTGGACCACAAAATCCGTTGCCGGGTCATAGGCGATAAGCTGTACCATCGCGTCGCAGCAGCTTTCCGAAAGGGATGTAAGGAAGAATTGGGGGCTGGCGCATACCACGCCTTCGGTCCGGGCGACCTTATCCACGATCGCAGCGTCAAAGTAAAAGTAGCCCGCCGCCCCGCGGAGCAACAGGGACTGGGCCTTCTCGGAACTCCCCGCGGGAACCACCATCAGGTCCGCCCCAAAGCGCTTCGTCATGGCCGCCAGGCCCTGGCGGAGGTTGAGCGCAAGCACGGACCCGCCGAAGAGGCTAAAAGCCAGGATTGCCGCTACCGTCACAAAACAGGCGGAGCGAACCGGCCTGGCCTTTAAATTTTCCAGGGACAAAAAACCCGGACTCAAAACTCTCTTCTTCATACTCCAAGTCTCCCAATATTATAGAACAAAACCATGTTAGTTTACTATTACTTACAAAAAAAGAAACCCCCTGTCAAGGCCAGCAGCTCAAAGCATCGCCCGCCGGGTTTATCGCCAGGGATGGGAGAGCCCCCCGGACAAGCACCATGCGTCCCCGCTAACCTCATTCGGGTCCGGTGACGGGCATTGCCGGAGAGCCGGAGAGCGGCAGGGAAGGAAGCCCGGTAAGCCTTGCGGCGGCGCGGGTAACTCCGGCCAACGCCTCTTAGGAA
>JAIRNB010000083.1 GCA_031258265.1 Treponema sp.
GATGTCATCCACCACCCGCCTGGCGCCGTAAACCTTCGTAACATTCTGCACAGTTACCATTAAACGCTCCTGGAAAGTTTAAGATACCAAAAATTACCCGCTTTGTCAAAAAATAAGCCAGGCTGTCCAGGATAAACGTATAGGAATTTTTATCCTTAGTTATTTGGGCGCATCCCCGCCTGTAGCGGGGACCGGGCTATCCGCTTCAATCTTTTGGCTGTGCCAAAAGTATTTCCGCTTCTATCCCTTGCGCTGCCCAAAAATGGCATCCATGCCATTTTTGGGCTTTACGTTTTTGCTTTGCAAAAACATATACGATTATCACAGCCGGCATCCATGCCGTTCAGCCCCATAAATTCAATTCCCCCGTGATAAAGGCCCGCTCCTCGCCGCCGTCGGGGAGGATCAGCAATTCCCCGCCGGGACCGACGCCCCGGAGCAGCCCCTCCACCGGCTGCCCGGAATCCGCCCCGCCGGCAATAAAACGGACATGCTCCCCCCGCATGTACAGCCGCCCTTCCAGCCGCGCCCGCCAGGTATCGCCGGGATGGGGAACTTCCCCGGCTTCGGGAGAGGCCCCTTCAAGTTCCCGGCGCAGGCGGTCCAGGATCAGTTCCAGGAGGGCAAAGCGGGAATCGGCCCCCGGCCCTTCCAGCCCCAGTTCACCCAGGGACAGGCTCAGGCTTGTGGCCTTATGCCTAAGCCCGGGGGGAAATTCCCTCTGCCGCACATTAACCCCAATGCCGGTGAACACAATGCCGCCGCCGGCTTCACAGAGAATCCCCGCGATCTTCCGTCCCCCTCCGGGGAGCAGAATCAAAACATCGTTGGGCCATTTTATCCGTACCAGGCCGGCCAGGGGGGGGGCAAGATCCTCTATGGCATGGGAAACCGCAAGACCGGTTCTAAGGGTCAGGGCGGCGGGAACAGCGGCAAAGGAGGCGTAACGGAGGAGGACCGTAAAAAAAAGGTTGTCCCCCGGGTCTCCCAGCCAGGAACGTCCCCTGGTTCTCCCCCGGCCGGCCTCCTGAAAATCCGCCGTGATCACCGTGCCGTGGGGGGCCCCTTCCGCCGCCAGACGGCGGGAAACATCCATGGTGCTGGACAGAGTCTCCGCATGATACACCGGCGCCCCAAAGGAATTGGCGCAATTAAGCCGTTTCATGGAACGCGGCATATCCGGGAAAATATTCATAGTGCGCAGTATACAAAAAAAAGGCCCCCATGGTACTATTTTCCTTATGCACCTGGTTTGTCTTGATCTTGAGGGAGTGCTGGTTCCCGAAATTTGGATCGCCTTTGCGGAGGCGGCGGGGATTCCCGAATTCCGGCGGACCACCAGGGACGAGCCGGACTACGACAAGCTGATGCGCTTCCGCATCGATCTTCTAAAACGGCATAACCTTAAGCTCCCCGACATCCAGCGGGTAATCGGGGGGATGGACCCCCTGCCGGGGGCGGCGGAATTTTGCGCGAAACTTAGGGAGCTTACCCAGCTGGTGATCCTCTCCGACACCTTTGAGCAGTTCGCCAAGCCCCTGATGGCAAAACTGGACTACCCTACCCTTTTCTGCAACAGCATTATTACCGCGGAAGACGGTACTGTTACCGGCTACACCCTGCGCCAGCGGGACGGAAAAAAACACGCCGTGGCCGCCTTCAAATCCATTAATCTAAGGGTCTTTGCCGCGGGGGATTCCTTTAACGATCTCAAGATGATCAACGAAGCGGAGGGGGGCTGTCTCTTCCGCGCCCCGGAAAAGATTCGCCGGGATTACCCCCATATCCCCTGTGTGGAAAGCTTTGATGAACTTTTCGGCCAAATAGAGGAATTTGTGAACCGGGCTTAACGGTCGATAAGGCGTTTTAGAATCTTGTCGTTGTGCCGCCAGTCCTTGGCGCATTTAACCCGCAGGTCCAGATCGATTTTCCAGTCAAAGATTCCGTCCAGGTCCTTTTGGGCCGCCTGCCGGATAGCCTTGATCATGGCCCCCCCCTTCCCCACCACCATACCTTTTTGGGACTCCCGCTCAGTGACGATGAAGGCCCGCACCCAAAGCCGCCCGCCTTCAACCGGACCCTCCGCACCGGGGTGAAACTCCAGATCCGCCACATCAACGTAAATTGAATGGGGCAGTTCTTCCCGGAGCCTCTGCACCGCCTTTTCCCGGATAATTTCCGCAATCCTAAAACCCACTTCCTGGTCGGTATAGTAATCCTCCGGGTAAAACGGCTCCCCGCTGCCGGCCATATCAAAGAGGAGGGCCAGGAGTTCCCCTATACCCCGCTTTTCCAGGGCGGAAATCTCCACCCAGGGCAGGGAATCGTCCCCGGAACCGGGAGCCGGGGGGAAATGTTCCCGCAAAAAGGCCTTAAGTACCCCCGGATCGGCATCCCCGCTGTCGATCTTGTTAATGGCGGCGGCGATCTTTCCGGTAAAGGGGGCCAGGGCCATGGCAATGGCCTCCTCCTCCGGGCCGGGGGGCCGGGAAGCGTCCAAAACATAGAGGATAAGGTCCGTCTCCGCCATAGACCGGTCGGAAACGGAGATAAGCTTTTTGTTGAGCTTCTTTTCAGAACGGTGCCGTCCCGGAGTATCCACAAAGACAAGCTGCCCCTTTTCGCCGTTGTAAATCCCCCGGATAGCGTTCCGGGTGGTCTGGGGTACGGGACTTACGATGGCCACCTTTTGACCGCAAATGGCATTGACCAGGGTAGACTTTCCCACCGAAGGCCGGCCCAGCACCGCTACGAAGGCGGCCTTCTTCTGTCCATCCATGGGCTTATCCTAGCGTTTCCCGCCGGATAAAACAACGCGGCGGCGCCCTCAGCCGGGGCGCAATCTTGTCCTGTAATTTCCCTTGACAATCCCTGCCCCGGAGGGCTATATTTTAGTTGAATAGTTGAATGTATATTCAATTATTCAATGGTAGCGTCAATGGGGGACAGATTATGGAAGCGGAGAATTTTGACATAGAGTGCGAAGTTACGATGATCCACGAGGATGTGGTCCGGGAGGTGAGGGCCAGGATGCCGGGAGAGGAGGACCTGATGGAGCTGGCGGACCTTTTTAAGGTCTTTGGGGATTCTACCAGGGTTAGGATCATCAGCGCCCTCCTCCATGCCGAAATGTGCGTTTGCGATATAGCGGCGCTCCTGGGGATGAGTAAGTCTGCTATCAGCCATCAGTTACGGACCTTGCGGCAAACCAAGCTGGTAAAGTACCGCCGGGAGGGAAAGGTGGTGTTCTACTCCCTGGATGACGAGCATGTGGAAAACATCTTTTCCCAGGGTCTGACGCATATAGGCGAAGGGCGCCGTTGAATTGGCCGTTTTTTTGGGCGCCGCGTACCGCGCATGACGTTCCGGCTGTTTGCGGCATTTTTCCGGTCAGGAAGCTAAAACCGGATTAGGGACAGAGTGGAGAGCCTTAAAAGGAGTTCAACTGGTTATGGAAAGACAGGATAAGCGTATTCATATCAAGGTAAGGCATGAGGGTTGTAGCTGCTGCGCCCCTGGGGGGCACGGGGAAAGGGAAAAGGCCGAAATCGAAAAAAAAGAGGGCTGGACTTCCTTTATCCCCATGGGGATCGGGGTCCTGGTCTTTGCCGGGGCCTTGGTTCTGCGCCGCCTTGCCCTTTCAGGCGGCGGCGAGGCTTTCCCCGGCCCCGGCGGCTATCCGGCGCTGGGTCTTTTTATTATTGCCTACATCCTTAGCGGCGGGGAGGTCCTGCTCCAGTCCCTGAAGAATATCAGGAAGGGGACGATCTTCGATGAAAATTTCCTCATGGCCCTGGCCTCCCTGGGGGCCTTCTGTATCGGCGAATACCCCGAAGGGGTGGCGGTGATGATTTTCTACCGGGTGGGGGAAGCTTTCCAGGAGGCGGCCCTGGCACGGTCCCGGTCTTCTATTGCGGGTTTAATGGACATTAGGCCGGACTATGCCCACCTAAAGCGGGGGGATGGGTACCTGCGGGTGGAACCCCGGGAAGTACATCCCGGAGACCTGATCCTGGTAAAACCGGGGGAGAAAGTGCCCTTGGACGGCGTGGTCGTCGAGGGGAATTCCGCCCTGGACTGTTCCGCCCTGACAGGGGAATCCCTGCCCAGGGACGCGGAAAAGGGGACTACGGTTCTCTCCGGGTCTATCAACAAAACCGGGCTGTTGACCGTCCGGGTGACTAAGGAATTCGGGGAATCCACAGCCTCCCAGATTCTGCGCCTGGTGGAGGAAGCGGGGAGTAAAAAGGCCCCGGTGGAGAATTTTATCACCAGCTTTGCCCGGTACTACACCCCGGCGGTGGTGTCCGTCGCCCTGGGCCTGGCCCTTATCCCCCCCCTGATCCTGGGGGGCCAGGGGGAAGCCGGTTTTATGACAGGCTTTGCGGGATCTTTCCCCTCCTGGCTCCACCGGGCCCTGATCTTCCTTGTGGTTTCCTGCCCCTGCGCCCTGGTTATCTCCGTGCCTTTGAGCTTCTTTGGAGGTATCGGGGGGGCGTCCCGCCGGGGTATCCTGGTAAAGGGGGGAAATTTCCTGGAGGCCCTGAACCAGGCGGATACGGTGGTTTTTGACAAAACCGGTACCCTTACCAGGGGAATCTTCAAGGTAACAAAGATCGAAGCCGCCGCCCCCTTTAGCACGGAAGAACTGCTCCGCTATGCGGGGATGGCGGAACACTTCTCCAACCACCCCATCGCCCGGTCTATACAGGCCGCCGCCGCCGAGGGGGGCGTTAGGGTGGATCAGGCGGAGGCCGGTTCCCATGAGGAGATCCCCGGCCGGGGGGTCCGGCTCAGGCTGGACGGCAGAATCGTACTGGCCGGGAATGCCCGGTTCCTGGATGAAAACGGGATAAGCCATCCGGCGCTGGAAGTGCCGGGGACTGTGGTATATGTAAGCTGCGACGGTTCCTATGCCGGGCATCTGGAGATCAGCGATGAACCTAAGGCGGACGCCAAGTCCGCCATCCAGGGGCTCAGGGCGGCGGGGATCAAACAGGTCCTGATGTTCACCGGAGACAATTCCCGGACCGCCTCGGCGCTGGCCGAAACCCTGGGGCTGGACGGCTTTTACGGAGAACTCCTGCCCCAGGATAAGGTAGCCCAGTTGGAAGCCCTCTATGCCGGGGGCCCTGCCGGAGACCGGGGAAAGGGGAAGATCGTCTTCGTGGGGGACGGCATTAACGACGCCCCGGTGCTGGCCCGCAGCGACATAGGAGTTGCCATGGGCATGGGACAGGATGCTGCCATCGAAGCGGCGGATATTGTCCTTATGACCGATGAACCATCCCGGCTGGCGGATGCGGCAGCCATTGCCCGGAAGACTCACCGCATTGTCTGGCAGAATATCATCTTTGCCCTGGGGGTAAAGGGAATCATCCTAAGCCTGGGGGCCCTGGGACTGGCCAGCATGTGGGTGGCGGTTTTTGCCGATGTGGGGGTAGCCCTATTGGCTATCTTCAACGCCATGCGGGCGCAGAGGGCCTAATACCCCTGGGTTTCCCCTTTGATTCGGAAAATGACAGCGCGGGGTAAAACTAATTTGGGCCATCGAGGACTTGCCCTGCGGCCCTCGGCCTCCTGCTTCGGGCCTCCGGGCCGGGATTTTTGCTAAACCGCCGTCCCTGGCGGTTTAGCGGTTTCAGGCTGCGATGTCTCGCCTGAAACCGGTCGCAAAAATCCTTCAAGTCCTCCGGTTTCCGGCTTCTTTAGGGGATTTTCGGGTTTCGGAAAATGACAGCGCGGGGTAAAACTAATTTGGGCCATCGAGGACTTGAACCTCGGACCAAGAGATTATGAGTCTCCTGCTCTAACCAACTGAGCTAATGGCCCGTAATTTTCTTCTATGACTACTTCTTCTATGACTACAAGGTATAAAAACCGTCATTTAAATTTAAGAAAGCCGGACAAACAGAGCTTACCGGGCACGTTTTGCTTGCCAGGCAAGCAAAACGTGCCTTCCAGACACTGAAGTTTTGGAAAAGCCCTGGATTTATGTTAATACCCGGTCCCTAAGAACGTAACCTTATACCCCGGAGAGATAAAAAAGTCAATTGCAGATCGGCCCCACAGATCGCGACGCGTGCGCGGAACCGGGTCCAGACTGTTTTTCCGGTATCAGGAGCCTGGGAGTTTACTGCGCTTTGCGCTTAAAATCATTTCGCCCTGTCGGTCAGGCAGTCCATGGCTACCTGGATATACCAGGCAACCCCTGTTTTGAAACATTCCTCATCAACAATAAAATAATCACTGTGGTTGGGGTATTTACCCCCGCTTCCAAGGCCGACAAAGCCCCCCTTGCTGTGAACCGTGTACTCGGCGAAATCCTCCGCCCCCATCATCTTTTCCAGCGGCCCGGTTTTCCCCGGTTCAGGGGCAACTTTTTCCGCGGCCGATCTGGTGTACTTTACCGCTTCAGGATCGTTTACCAGCACTTCGGTCAACATCTGGTAATCAACTTCCGCGGTACAGCGGTAGGCTTCGGCGGTTTTTTTTGCTATCCGTTCCACAATCCCCGGCAGCCGGTTGTGCAGATCCCTGTCGAAAGAACGCACGGTCCCTTCCATTTCCGCTTCCCCCGCCACAATGTTAAAACGCGACCCGGAAGTAAGTTTGCCTATGGTGACCACCAGCGGCTGGGAGGGGCTGGCCTCCCGGCTGACAATACTCTGGAGGTTCATGACGATAGCGGAAGCCGCCAGCAGGGCGTCGGCCCCTTTATCGGGCATGGCGCCATGGGTGGCGGCGCCTTTAACGGTGATCTTCAGCACATCCGCCGCCGCCGCGCTGGGACCTTCGGCCACGGCGATCATTGAAGAAGGCATCTGTCCCATGATGTGAAGACCGAATATAAAGTCCACACCCTGGAGGACCCCCTGTTCAATCACCTTTTTCGCGCCCTGGGCGATCTCTTCGGCGGGCTGAAAGATAACCTTAATCGTACCGGGAATCTCCGCCCGGTTTTCATAGAGCGCCTTGGCGGCCCCTAAAAGCATGGATGTATGGGTATCGTGGCCGCAGGCGTGCATAAAGCCGGGGTTTTCACTTGAAAATTCAACGCCGCTTTTTTCGGTGATGCTCAATGCGTCAAGATCGGCCCGCAAGGCTATGGTAATACCCGGCTTTCCCCCGGCGATGATTCCCACCACACCGGTGGGCTGTAATCTCTGATAGGGAAGGCCGATAGTATCCAGGGCTTCGGCAATTTTCCCGGTGGTCCTGACTTCCTCAAGACTTGCCTCCGGATGGCGGTGGAGATCGTGGCGGAAATCCACTACATATTGAAAATTTTCAAGGGCTAGTTTTTTGCTGTCCATTTTCCCTTCCTAAAGTTTACCCATGAGTATACCGGCGATAACTACCGATACGATGGTTACCGAGGTGAATCCCCCGACCAGCATCTTGGGCATGATATGGGATGAAATCACCCGCCGGGCGTCCTTGTCGCTGGAGACTCCCTCCACCGCTTCATTGGTAAGCATTACGTTAATCGGGAATCCGTAAAACGCGGTCAGAATGATACTGTAGCACATTGCAAAGGTATTTGACTTGAATATTTTACTGGCAATAAAAGCCATAAGCGCCATAGCCAAGGCGGCGATTACCACAAAACCAGCGCAGTACCAGGCTACTGTCCAGAACATATTCGGGGTTGCCATGTTGAGGGAACCAAAAAGATAGATCAACAGTATGTTGAGCAGGAGGCCGTAGGAGTTAGACTGGCTAAGGGCGTCCTTTTCCAGCATTTTAAATTCACTGGCGACAAAGCCAAGGACCAGACACCATACATAACGGGAGACGGTAAATTTCCCCCCGGTCACTTTGGAAATTCCCAGTTCAACCCAATAGGATAAAAGGGCCACCACGGTAAGTTTAAGCAGGATGAATGACGCGCTTTTCAGTTTGGTAAAAACACTGCCGGCCTTTTCAGCCGCCTCATCACCGGTTTTTTCACCGGCGAGTTTACCTTCCGTGTAAAGCTTATTGAGCCGCTTCGCTTCACGGCTCAGGAAAAAACTGGTCAGCGGGTAGCCGAAAATACCCTGCATGACAAAACAGATCAGGGCGATAAGGGCGGCCATTTCCAATCCCTTCGCGGAGGCGGCCTGCTGCATCATGGCGGTGGCAATGACTCCGCCGGCCAGGGGCGGCGCGGCGGCTATGGCGTTCTGCCAGCCGAAAATCTTCGCGCTCAGGGTAAGGGTTATACCGCAAATACCGGCCAAACCAAGCAGGTTGATAATGATGGTACGCCACTGGGACTGCATCTCTTTCCTGCTTATCAACGTGGAAAGATTGATTACCAGCAGCATCGCCGAAAGGGCATAAAGCTGGGCGTTAATACCGGTACGGGCCACAATATCCTTTGGAAATATGGTCCAGAAACCGGCTAACATCAGGAAGGTGATAACCAGCGCGCTGGGGACTTTTCCCCTGGTAATCCGGCTGATCACTTCCCCCACGACAAGCACCACAAACATGATAAGCAGCGCCCCAAGCTGTGAAAGATTTTCCAACATGACATTCCTCCAAATGAATCTATTTCGATACGGAACCGGGTATGCGTATCACACTATACAGTCTCCGGCTCTTGTTCCAGCTCAAACCTGTGGTTTGGGCCGCGGCCGCCCTGCCCCCAGCCGGGGCGCATTTTTCAATTTGGACCGGCGGCGCTATGCGGTGCCGCATTTGTTAATATACAGCCTGCCGGCGGGGGGCGAAGTAATTGCCCCGTTAAGGGGCGTTGAGAGAAAAAATGTAACACCCGCCCGGCGCACGGCAACTGTATTTATCCCGGCCAAATGCAAGCCCGTCTTTAGGCGGGCGGGCGCGCCGCGGGGCCGGCTGTGGTAAATGTTTAGGTTTTTGCTGCGCAAAAACCTAAAGCCCAAAAATGGCATGGATGCCATTTTTGGGCAGCGCAAGGGATAGAGCGGAAATACCGGAAGCCCCCGTCAGGGGGCTGAGGAATTGCAGCGATAGCCCGGTTTTTTGCGATAGCAAAAAATGCGC
>JAIRNB010000093.1 GCA_031258265.1 Treponema sp.
GTGGTGGAGGATCCTTCGCTGGCGGTTTTGCTGGATGCGGGGGGCCGGATAGGAGACGTTATACCGGTCTGGTGCTGGGAAGCGGCGGCAAGGATCCTTGCCTTCGTTCAGAACCGGGAAAGGGTTGAGGTTATATTAAATAAAGACGGGACGCCATGAATAAGCCGGGGGAAAGAAAAGTAAAGGAAATTCCGATCAGCATCCTGAAGCCCGGGATGATCTTTACCGATCCGGTGTATATTGATGACGATAACCTCCTGGTTCCCCCCGGCGTCGCTATTAAACAGAAAGATTTGGTCCGTCTTATTGCCTGGGGTATTTTGTCGGTAAAGACCAAGGGGGGGCTGGCAAAAACCCCTGAAGCCATAGCCTCGGCGGCGGAAAAACAGGAACATGCCAGGAATTTCAAAAGGACCGGGAAGGGGTTTGAGAATATCGGTGATTCCGAATCCCCGAATATAGAACCGGAAGAAGAGACTAATGAATTTGACGATAAAGAAATACAGGAAAATAAGGGCAGCTACCGGGAGTATACGGCGCTTATTCAGCGGCTGGACAGGGTATTTTCCCATGTTTCTACGGGTATCAGCCTGGATGTCCTTATTGTCAACGAATTAACCAGCCAATTACTCAACGCCATCCGGGGGGAACGGAGCCGTTTTGTGGGTTATATCCTGGGGGGCAAGGTAAAAGGCCATGAAATGGCTAAGAGTTCGATCAATTCCGCCATCCTTTCCGCCATGATTGCCCAGGAACTCTTGCTGCCCCCCCATAAGGTTATGCAGATCATCACCGGCGCCCTGCTCCATGACATTGGGATGCTCCGGCTCCCTAAGGAAATTCTGTCCAAACAGGGAGGGCTTTCCCAGGAAGAAGCCCAAGTTATACACACCCATCCCCTTTACGCTTACCGGCTTATTTTAAAGGAACTCAACTATCCTGATTCAATAGGTTTCGTGGTTCTGCAGCATCATGAACGCTGGGATGGGCAGGGGTATCCTTCTGGTATAGCCGGTGAAAATATTGATATTGGCGCCCGAATTCTCTCCGTGGCCGATGCCTTTGAGGCCATGGTCAGCAAAAAACCCTACCGGAATTCCATGGTCGGTTATGAGGCCATGAAGGCCCTCATGTCCGATAACCAAAGCCGCTTCGATCCCGATGTACTCAAGGCTTTTATTACTATTATGGGAATCTACCCCATAGGCTCTATTGTGGTTCTCAATGATGGCGCCATTGCCCGGATCACGGAAGTCCAATCCGGTACTCCCCTAAGGCCAAAGGTGCAGATCCTCATCAACGGTTCCGGCCAGAGGGAGCAGAACGGGGTGGTAATTAATCTTTTAGCGGAAAAAAATCATTATATATCCCGGGCCCTTAGTCCCAAAGAGCTGGCGAGTAAACGTGCATAAGACCGGAAAAGGCCGGGCGGGGGAGCAATACGCCGCCAAGGCCTTGGAAAGCGCGGGGATGCGCCTCTTGGCCTCCAATTTCCGTTCTCCCATGGGGGAGGTGGATCTAATTGCCCAAAATGGGAATACCCTGGTTTTTGCGGAGGTAAAAACATGGGCAAAAAAGGGTATCGCCGATCTGGAATATGGTATCGGCCATGAAAAACAGCGGCGTATCATCGAAACAGCTAAGTATTTCCTGTCGGTCCATCGAGAATATAATGAGATGTCAATTCGTTTTGATGTAATTTTCATTGAAAAAGTACCTCTCCCGTCGGCGATTCCCCAAACCGGCCCCAGGATTCGCCATCTTGTGTCTGCTTTTGCGGAGTGTATATGATGAATTCGTCCCAGGCGGCATTGCACGGCGATCAGATGCCGTTTACCGCCGTTCGGAGGAAGGCCGGTGTTACGGTTTTTCCTTCGGGGCAGGCCGGGGAGGGTTTTGATCCGGAAAACCTGCGCCAAAAAATTAACAGCGAGGAATATATTTACGGGGCAATTCAGAGGATTGCCCAAGTTCTAAGCAATGAACTCCTAAAAATATCCCGGGGGGGAATATATGAGCGGCAGCGGAAAAGAAGGAAATAACTGGGGAAGATCTCTCAAACGCCGGGGAAAGGATGCCGGGTATTTCCAAGCCCAGGAAGCGGGCAGATCCTCCTTGACCGCGGAAAGATCCCCGGGACGGTTCTTCCAGGGAACCAGACAGGGTAACGCAAAGGAATCCCGCCAGGCTGAAGCGGGGCGGGACAGCCCATCGAATATTTCTTCCCGAAGACGTTCCGAGGGGGGATCTTCCCAGAAGCGTTTTGATAAGTTGCCGGGTTTTTTGTTTCATGATTCTGAAAAAATTACCGGCGACCGCCCCAAGTGGAAGGCTCCTCAGCTTTCTACCGATCCTATTCCCCATCCCCTCTGCCCTTACTGCGGTAAGCCTATCAAAGATATAGCCGCCGCTATAACCGACAGGGCCACAGATCAGCCGGTTCATTTTGACTGCGCCGCTGCCCGGATTGCCGAAGGGGAAACTTTGGAAAGCGGGGATGCGGTAGTTTATATCGGAGGCGGACGGTTCGGAATTGTCCACTTTCCCGGGATGATCCGGGATACCCTTCAAGGCCGCAGGAATGGGGATGAATACGACACCCGGAGTTTTCAAATTAAAAAGATCGTTGAGTGGGAAGACAAGGAAAACAGGGCGCCCTGGCGCAAAAATATCGAGGATCATTTTTCCGTGGTTTGAATGAAAAAAACTAACCTGGAACAACCGCCATCGCCCGAAGATCCCGGGTATGTCGAGGAACTGCAAGCTGAAGTTTCGGATGAATTTTACTCGGATCCGAAAATTATAGAACATTACGTTCTGCTGCAGGAAATCGGAGTATTCCGTCAGGTTGAAAGCCTGAAAAAAGAAATTCGCAGTTACCATGATTTGGTCTCCGCCGGTCTTGATATTATTAATCGCACTTCCCTGGATGCCATCATGGATGCCGCGGTATTTCGAATCTCCGATCATTTCCTGCCTTCGTTCATTACTTTTCTTTGGAAACCAATCCAGACCCGGGATGAAATAACCATCAAGAGTTATCAGAATTACCGGCCCACAGATCTGGGGATTCGGCTGCACAGCATTACTCCCTTTGAATCTTTTTTCCGCAGCCATCCGCAGCCGGTCGCTTATTCCCTTCTGGCCGCGGAACTTGAGGATAGCGATGTCCTGCAAATTCTGGAAAAGCTCAAGCCCGAAATTATCATTCCCATTGTGGGGGGCTTTGGGCTTTACGGTATCATCCTCATGGGCCACAGGATGCTGGGGGAAGATTATACCAACGAGGAAATTCTCTTTATTGAACAGCTCATGGCCTTTGTGACCCAGGCGATTATGAATTATTTGAATTACCAACATTCCCTGCGGGATGTAAAGACCGGCCTTTACAATCACGGGTTTTTTATCCACCGGCTGGGTGAAGAAATTGCCCGGACCCGGCGCGGCGGTTTTTCTTCTTCGGTAATCGTGATGGATGTGGATAAATTCAAAAATTTTAACGATACTTACGGACACTTGGCGGGGGATAAGGTGCTGGAAACCCTGGCCATAACCCTCAAGCAGGCGGTCCGGGGCGAGGATGTTCCCTCCCGCTTTGGCGGCGAGGAATTTACCGTGCTGCTCCCCGAGTCCGGCAATGAAGGGGCCTGGCTTGCATCGGAACGGTTGCGGAACGCCGTGGCCGGGATGCGGGTTCCTTGGAACCCGCCCCTTCCCCAGGTTACGATCAGCCTGGGGATCTGCAGCTTTGATTCCCGGGAACAGTTAAGCGCCGACAGTATTATTCTGCGGGCCGATGCGGCCCTCTACGTTTCTAAACAGCAGGGCCGGAACCGGTCAACAATCTGGAATCCCGGCATGGGGCATGTTGAAGGCTGAAGTCCTGGCCGGGTCTTGAGAAATCTAAAAGCGGAGAAAGTATGATAGGCATAATTGGCGCCATGGAAGATGAGGTAGCCATGCTCAGGGACTGGCTGGGTTGTCCTGAAACCAATCGTATTGGCGGTTTTGAATTTTTCCTGGGGACTCTGGAAGGAAAATCGACGGTGTTGCTGCGCTGCGGTATTGGCAAGGTCAACGCCGCCGTAGGCTGTGCCCTCCTCATTGACCACTATAAGCCCGGCCTGGTTATCAATACCGGTTCCGCTGGGGGCATAGATACAACGCTCAAATTTGGGGACGCCATTATTTCTACCGGTCTTTGCTATCATGATGTGGATGTAACAGGTTTTAATTATGCCCCCGGACAGGTCCCCGGGCTGCCCGCCCTTTTCCCTGTAGAAGAATCTCTGGTCCGCCGGGCGGAAGCCGCGGTACAGGAATTAAGGGCCGGGAGAATCCTGCC
>JAIRNB010000121.1 GCA_031258265.1 Treponema sp.
ATTTTATTTTCTTCACAGGCCCTGACAAATATTTCCATGAGTTCTTCATTATTGCCGCTGGTTAGTACATAATTATTTCCGTATCTTTTTTGATATTTTTCCCTTAGCCCGGGAAAATATTCATCCAGATTCTTATAAAAATATTCCCGGTTTCCCTCGCGCAATGTCAATCCCATTCCGAAACACAGTATCCCATATACCTTAGCCTCTATGCAGCAGTTTAATATTCCGGTTATATTTTCTTTTGTGTCGTTGATAAACGGAAGTACCGGACTCAGCCATACTATTGTCTGAATATCATTTTCCCGCATCGTTTTTAATATGCCAAACCGCTCTTTTGTTGTTGATACATTCGGTTCGATTATTCCGCATAAGCGCTCGTCATAGGTGGTTAAAGTTATTTCCACAATACATTTTGCACCGCTGTTGATTTTTTTCAATAAATCAAGGTCCCGCAGTATCAGGCTGGATTTTGTTTGAATCGCCAGTCCAAACCCGTATTTTTCTATAATTTTCAGGCAGGCCCGTATGTTATCCAAATTTTCCGGTATTGGAATATAGGGATCGCTCATGGCGCCGGTAACAATCATACATTTTTTTCGTTTTTTCTTTAGCATATCCTCCAGCAGTCCGGGGGCGTTCATTTTTATTTCAACATCCTCAAATTCATGGTCCATACTGTAACATTTGCTTCTGGCGTCACAGTATATACAGCCATGAATACACCCTCTGCTTATATTCATGCCGTTGGTTTGAGATAAAATGCCTTTATATTCTTTGAAGTGCATAAATCCGCGAAAACGGCCCCTCTACTTTATTTCATAACAAAGAGACGCGGCCTTCTCCATTGCCGGAGTAATGTATTCGGCGGCCTTGATATGTACGGGATGCTCTAAATATGCCTGCATATCCTCCGGCGAATTAAAGCTGTTTATCACCATAATGTCGTAGGCCGATTTACCGGCGTTTATGTCAAGCTCTACGCGGCTGTCCAAAAGGGCGGGAATGCTGCCCTTTAGTCCCGATAATACATTTTTTGCCTCTTCCAATTTTTCCCTGCTGCTATCCTTCAGCTTAAAGAGTAAATTATTAACGATCATCGTTTTCCTCCGGTAATTTTTAATAGAGCGGGATCAAAGGCCCGCGGGAAATTCACCAGGGTCCGCGTTAAAGCGTATCTTTATTATGTTTCCGTCTTCAACGCCGCTGACCTTTGCCATCAGCTCCCTGTCAAAAACGCGCAGCTTTAACGCCTCAAAGACATCAAAATCATTCGCACCGCCGCCCTCCCCCTCCACACCGCCGGTGATGGACAGTCTTCCCTCTTTCCGGGAAAAATGGGTAAGCAGGGCCTCAAACCCCTGTTCGTCAATATGCTTGTCCCGCACCCGGAAACAGAAAGCCCTGACGGGAGGGTCCAGCATTTTAAGCGGAACAGCATCACTGTCCAGGGAGATGCAAAAAGGCTCGCCTATGGCGTCTACCTGCATGATATAAATGGGATTGGAAACGCCCTTGGGCGTAACCCGGATCTTTTGCGTTACATTGACGGGAGAACACAGGGCGCTGTAGGTATATTCGGAAATCATTACCTGGCCGCCGGTGGTATAGCTTTCTATCCTGCTGCTCAGGTTGACGCTGTTCCCAATCACATTGTACTTCATCACCTTGGGGGAGCCGATATTCCCCACGATTGCTTCCCCGGTATTTATGGCGATTCCCATTTCAATTTCGGGGAAACTATTTTTCCTGTTCCAGCCGTTCACCTCCTTCATGGCGGACTGCATCTCAATGGCGCAGCTTACCGCCTTGTCCGCGTGCCGGTTGTCATCCAGGGGCGCGCCGAAGATGCAGAGAATAGAATCCCCCAGGAATTCGATAATCGTGCCGTTATAGGAATTGATAATCTCGACCATGACGCTGAAATAGTGGTTAAGCATGTGAACCACCGTTTCGCTGGAATATTTCTCCGCCAGGGGGGTAAAGTCGCGGATGTCGCTGGTCATAATGGTGATATAGCGTTTCTCCGCCCACAGGGACGGGCCCGTGGGGGAATTCATCAACTGTTCGATTACCTTATCCGGCAGGTAACGCCCAAAGGTATCGTGGAGTTTCAAAAAACTGCTGGTCTTTTCTTCCACCATTTTCCGCAAATTTTCGTTAAATACCCTCAGTTCTTCCGTCAGTTTGGCGTTCAATCTGTCCTTGGCCTGCCGGGTCTGTTCAAAAACCACGGCTATCGACAGTACAAGAATGTACACGGAAACCATTCTGATAGACACGTCAAAGGGATACTTAAATTTTGATATGCCGGGAACAAATACCTGAACAGCGGTGATGATCAACAGGGCGCAGGAAAGGTATATGCCCGGTTTCATTCCCAAAAGGAAAATCGTGAGCAGGGGATAGATAAAAATGAAAAGAAAACCCGCCCCCTGGGCGTCGCCGTTCCAGATCAGGAAGGAACAGAACAGTCCGTAGGCGGCCAGCGAAAAGAGCGCGGGAATAGAAGGGTTAATCCTCGTCCGGGCCAGGGCAAAACCGGCAATAATTATGACAATCATAATAGCGCAGGCCGCGGCGTCAAAAATAGAACCCTTTGCCAGATTCTGAGCCACAAAGGCTGCCAGGATAAAAGCGCCGAAAATAAATATAAAATTCATCAAAACATAGCGGATTTTATTATCATTCGCCAAAAATTCCGGGCTTCCGGAATTATCAAAACCCCTGCCGGAGGTAAAAATATTTATCAGCAGCGGCTGTTTTTCCATATCCATATCAGGTTACTTTATCATTCTTTCCGGTATTCTTGCTATTCCAGCGTTCCAAAGAATCCCGCATAAAGGCGGGGATGTCCATGCCGTAAACTGCGTCCATGACGGCGGAATCCAGTACAGCGGCGGTGGAACCTGCCGCCCCTATCCTCCCCCGGTCCAGGAGGATCATCCGCCCGGTAAAAGAACGGGCCAGGTTAAGATCGTGGAGTACGGCGATGACAATGCCCCTCCCTCCGGCGGCCCAGGCCGCAAGACGCCGAAGCAGTTCCACCTGAAATTTCAGATCCAGGTGGTTGGTGGGTTCATCCAGCAGGATGATCGCCGGGTCCTGGACCAATGTCCTGGCCAGGAAGACCCGCTGGAGCTGCCCCCCGGAAAGTTCGGTGATCCGGGCTTCCCGCAGATCCCCCAGTTCAAGCTGTTCAATTTTTTCTTCGATAATTTTCCTGTCCGGCCCCCGGAGGACCGGCATGAATCCCCCCGTATATGGGTAACGGCCCAGGGCCACGGTGTCGTACACGGTATGGGGAAAGTAGAATTGGGACATCTGCCCCAGGATGGCGATTTTTTTCGCCAGGTCCCGGCGTTTCAGGGTCCCCGTATCGAGGCCGTCCACCCGGATTTCCCCCCGGCGGGGGATAAGCCGGGCCAGGGCCCGCAGCAGGGTGCTTTTCCCCGATCCGTTAGGCCCCGCGATACAGAGAAAGTCCCCCCCCGCCGCCTCAAATTCAATGCCGCCGATTACCTCCGGCCCCCCATATCCGGCGGAAAGGTTTTTTACGCTGATGTGGTGGGATTCCCCCGGCCTTTGCACCCCCGGCCCTAACTCCGCTGGCTCTAGCGCCTCCGGCCCCAGCACTGCCGGCCCTTGCACCCCTGTCACCGCCGGCCCCGCTTAAAGTAAATCCAGGCGAAGAACGGCGCCCCGATGATGGCGGTTACCGCCCCCACGGGCAGTTCCGCCGGGGAAATGATGGTCCGGGCCCCCAGGTCCGCGGCGACCATCAGGCAGCCCCCGGCGAAAAAGGACAGGGGCAGGGCAAAACGGTGGCCGGGTCCGGCGATCCGGCGGCTTATGTGGGGGGCGATAAGGTCTACAAAGCCGACAGCCCCGCAGAGGGCCACCGCCGCGCCGGCCAGGAGGCTGGCAAAGAGGAAAAGCCTGCCCCGGACCCGGCGGATTTCCAGCCCCGCAGCCTGGGCTTCCTCCTCCCCAAAACTCAAAAGGTCCAGTTCCCGGCAGGAACAGGCCAGACCCAGACCCCCCAGGCCAAGAAAGGGCAGCATCAGGATCACCGCCGGCCAGCCCTTCAGGGCAAAACTCCCCATCTGCCACAGGATAAGGGTTTTCAGCTCCTCCCGGAAAAGGGCCATCAGGGTGGTAAGCAGGGCGTTCACAAAGAGGGAGATCACCATCCCCAGCAGGATCACCGTGTTGTTGGACATGCTCCGGTCAAGGCGGGCGGAAAGGGCGATGACAAAGAGGACCGTAAGGAGCCCCGCGCCGAAACCCGCCCCAGGCAGGGTGAAGCCCCCCAGCAGGGGCAGTCTAAGGCCGCAGAGGATCACCAGGGCGGCCCCCAGGGAAGCGCCGGAGGAAAGGCCGATGATGTAGGGGGAGGCAAGCTGGTTTTTCAGGACCGACTGGAACACCGCGCCGGCAGCCCCCAAAGCGCCCCCCGCCAGGAAGGCCAGGAGAGTCCGGGGCAGCCTGAGCTGCCGGACAATGGCAATGTCCCGGGGGTTTAGTTCCCCGCCCTGCCCCAGGATGATACGGGCCGTGTCCAGGGGGCTGATGGGGGAACTCCCCAGGGAGGCCCCGGCGCAGATAACGGCCAGGGAGATCAAAGCGCCCAGGGCAACTTTTTGTCCCCCGCTTAGGGATTTTTCATTCGTCTTTAAGGCCCGCATATTCCTCAGGATAGACCGACCGGGCCATTTGACGTAAGGCCAGGGTAATATGCTGGGACGGCCGGGAGGAAGAATCCGCGTCAATAAGGTATACACGCCCCTCCCGGACGGCCCTAAGGCCATCAAAACCGGGGCGGGCTTTAATTTCCCCCACGGGATCATCCAGGAAATTTACGTTGGTCAGGATCACCTCCGGGTCCCGTTCCAGAATAGCCTCCGCCCCCGGCGCAATCCATCCGCTTTTGTCGGCAAACACGTTCACCGCCCCGATGATCCCAATCATCTCATCCAGAAAAGTATCCCCCCCCGTCGTTACCGGATCGGGGAAGGGGGATATTTCCAGGTAGACGGTTTTTGGCGCAGAGGGGAAAGCGGCAAGGCTGCGCCCAATCTCCGCCACCTCTTCAATTTCCCTTTCCATGATCCGTATCAGTTCTTCCCCCCGGTCCCCCGCGCCCAGGACCTCCGCAATGATCCCGATGTCCCTTTTTATTCCGGCGATACTCCGGCTGGTGGGGACAAAGAGCAGCTCTATCCCCGAATCCTCCAAAGGCTTATAGGGGTTTGCCCCGCCGCCGTAGGCGTTGGTTTCGCTGGAAATAATAATATCCGGCGCCAGGCCCAGAATGGCCTCCTGATCGGGGTAGAAAAAATCAATTTCCCGGATTCCCGCCGGCAGCCCCGGCAGGGCCAGGGAATATTTATCCGCGGCAATGATCCTGTCCCCCAGGCCCAGGCCAATTATTATCTCCGTATTGCTGGGGGCGGTGGATATGATCCGGCGTTCCCCGGCAATCCCGGACAGCGCCGTCTTGGATTCCCCCGCGGCCCCGGACTGGGAAACGGCGCCGGACCGCGAATCGATCCCGGACTGTGAAGCGGTCCTTCCGGTTTTGTCATCCCGGCCGCAGGCGGAAAAAGCCAGAATCCCCAAAATAAGCGGCAGCAGTAACACTGTGCGGCAAAAGACGCCGCCTTGGGCCGCTCCGCTCCGTTTTTTATTCCCGTTGATATAGGTATAGGCATCGATATTGATATTGATCATGATAATACAGCCAATTATAGCCTGTTTTTAAGGACCGGGGAAGGTCCCGGAGGGGCCGCCATCCCCCTGGGCCCGCTCCGCCCCCCGCCCCGTACTTCATCATAAATCAAAACTTCCCTATCGTAAATCAAAATTTTTTTATCATGAATAAATACTCATCGTTCTTCCCCTCCGCGTCCCCGGACCAGTCATTCGTCCGCCCCATAACCGGCATAACGTTTTTCTTATAATCGATCTTCCGTATTTCGATAATTTTTCCGCGGGAATTAAGAACACCGGCATCGTAATTCATAACAAAGCTGTGCCTTTTATATTTTATATGTGGGCGCATCCCCGGCTGCGGCACACTGCTCAGGCTGGCGCCTTCGCGCATTATCCGGTACAACAGCGGCCACCGTGTGCCGGGCCTGTGTTACATTAATCGTTTTAACGCCCCTAACGGGGCGCTTTCGTTTCGCCTGCCGGGGACCGGGCTTTTCGGGGCTCCGCTTTGCTCCGGCCTCCTCGCCCCTTTGGGGCTGCGGTGGCTGCTTCGCACCCCTACAATCCCTTGCGCTGCCCAAAAATGGCATCCATGCCATTTTTGGGCTTTAGGTTTTTGCTGCGCAAAAACGTATACATTTATCACAGCCGGCATCCCTGCCGGCAGGCTGCATATTAACCAATGCGGCAAAAAAGGTGTCAGTCACCATCCCCTGTACATTATCCCCCTTTCGTGTTATTACGTGAGAGTCCTCAGTTCTCAAAAGTACACTATATGCCGCAGGGCCAAGCCCTGCATACGCTGTATATGGTGTCGAATTGAAAAAAATTCGTTAGATTTTGAGAATTCGCCCTCCGCGTTTACCATAGAGGCCCTTTCAAACGGAAAAAATGAGCCTCCCGGAGCGGAGCGCCTAAGCTAACGATACAACAGGACTAAAGTCTGCTGTCAAATTTTTCGTCTTATCTTAAAGGAGCGGCAAAAGATGGCTGATTTACCCAAAGGTTTTTCCATAAAAACCAAAAACCTGGCAAAGGTGGTGGTTGACCAG
>JAIRNB010000133.1 GCA_031258265.1 Treponema sp.
ACGCGCTGACGGGGAGGACGGGGCATATATGGGGGGACCGGTATTGGTCGTTGATTCTGGAGGGGGAGCCTGTGGAGGAAGAGGGGGCGGCGCTTGAGGCGGGGAACGGGGACAGCCCCCATAGGCGGGAACGGAGGCACGGCCCCCGATTTTCCCCCGCTTTCCCCGCACCACTCGCCCCCTCACCCGGCTAAGGGGCCGGATACCGCCCCCCGCCCTGCCGAATCCCCTCTCTATACCCCCTGACAAGCATACCCCGCAGGGAAGATCCGCCCAGAGGCGGGGCCTGAATTGTGGGTCAAGTTTAGCCCACAGGGGGGCGCGGCCCGTGCTAATTCGATCCGGAGTATTCCTGCTCGTAGCGCTTGAGGCGGGGATTGTTCGGGGCTATGGCAAGGGCCTGTTTAAGGTAGTACAGCGCCCGGCGTTCATCCTTGCGGCGGTGGTAAATCCCGAACATGGCGATAAGGGCGTCGAGGTTCCGGGGGTCCTCGAAGAGACTGGAGCGGAGATCGCCTAAGGCCGTTTCTTCATTGGCACGGAGGCGGCTGCGCAGGTAATAGTAACGGCTTTTGGCCGGCCCTCCGCCCTGGGCCGAAAGGCGGCCTTCGATCATTCTGCCGGCCTCTTCAGTCCGGCCGGTGTCGATGAGAGCGGCAATATAGACGGCGGCGCTCTCGTTATTGGAGGGATCCCTTTCATAGAGTTCCCTCGCGTAGGTGAGGGCGCGGGCCTTGTTCCCCAGGCCGACTTCCACGGTGTAGGCGTCCAGAAGATCCTGGCCGGAACGGCGCTCCCTGAGCAGGCGGTTCACAAAGTCCTGGGCTTCACGCCAGTTTTCATGTTGAATAGCGTCCCGCAGGGCCAGGCTCAGCACCGGAAGGGAAGGCGCGGGAGCTCTCAAAAGGCGGCCAAGCAGTTCCCGGCCCTCGGCCTCGTCCGCCGGCCGGGGGGATTCCATGAGAAGCCGGGCGGCGTAAGCCAGGACCTCTTCATCGCCGGGGGAGAGGCGAAGTATAGAGCGGAGGTAATTAAGGGCGGAGTCCCGGTTGCGGTAACCTTCAGCCTGAAGCCTGGCCCGCAGAAACAGATAGAGCCGGTTATTGGGACTAATCGAAGCGTAAAGGTCAAGCGGCGCCTGGGCCTGGGCAAAGCGGCCCATTTCCAGCAGGATGTGCGCCCGCATCAGAATAAAGTCCCCGTTGCGGCTGTCCTGCCGCAGAATCTCCGCCACCGCCGGTTCCGCCCGCGACCAGTCCCTGTTTTCGTAATAGGCGACGGCAAGCTGCCGCTTGATCTCCATATTGTCCGGGTGTCTGACAGCCAATTCCGAAAGCAGTGCCAGGGCCTGCTGTTTTCTGTCCGAATTGGTCATCACCCTGACAAGGCCGAGCATGGCGGAGTAACATTCCTGGGAAATACGGTACGCCTCGGTGTAGGCCGCTTCAGCCTCCTGGAGCCGCCCCGCCCGCTCATACACAATGCCTGAGAAATAGGGGACAAGCACCGAATTGGGACGCAGGCTTCCGGCCTTTTCCAGATCCGGCAATGCCTGAAGGAGCCATTCCTGCCGGGTCCCGGTAAACAGGGCCAGAAAAGGCAGTACGTGTTCCAGAAAGTCGGCAGAATCGGCGGTGGGCGGGACGTAATTGCCCCGTTCCGCCTCCCGTAAAATCCGGGCGTAGAGGTGACTCTGGGGAAGGTCCGCGGCGGGAAGCCCCGCACCTTCGTCGGGGTAAATCCGCCTGATAAGGGCGGCGTTGACGCCGTTCATAACCCGGCCGAATTCCGACTCACCCAGATTCCGGCTGCGGATAAGTTCCAAAGCCCTCAGCATGGAGGAAAGCGCCCCCGTTTCGGTTAATCCCCGAATCTCTTCGGCAACACCCCCGCCCTGGGGGGAATCCCCGTTCCGCCCCGTGTCCGGCCGGGGAACCTCTACCGGAGGGGAGGCCGCCGGGGCCTGGGAAACACAAGAAATAAAGACTTGAACAACTGTTAGAAAGAAAAAAAAAGGAAGCCGAAGCCTGTTTGTCACCGTTTGGGTTCCCCGGCATTCTGAGTGCTGAGGGAGATAAGTATCAGTGTAAGCCCCGCCAGTACCACCAGCAGGGGCCACCAGTTTCTGACAAACTGCGCCAGGGAGAAACTGACCAGATCCAGGGAAAAGACCAGCAGCACCGATCCCAGGAGGATAAAAGCGAGGGACAGCACCAGATATCTGATGCGGAAGGCCCCGTGGCGGTGCCAGCCGGTGGGGAGCAGGGCTATCCCTGAAAAAATCGAGAGCAGCGGCCAGGCGCGGGAAAACACGACCGGAATGATGTGCAGGGCGGAAAGAAAAAGGAAAAGCCCCACCTGCAGGAAAAAGGCCGCAAAAAAGAGGTACAGGGAACGTTTGTTGAGTTTTATCGCCAGCATGGCACAGCCCACGCCCAGAATCACAAAAAAGAACGAAACCAGCACAAAGGCGCGGGAAATTTCCACCAGGGAACCCAGCAAAAAGGCGCTGCCAAAAAACATGAGGAAGAGGCCGATAATAAAAATAAGCCTGGCGGCTTTCCGGCGGGTTATAAAAAAACGCATATAGCGTAATTATAACATAGAGAAGTTTTGCCTGCCAAGGGAAGAATGACAGGGAACCAGGGCCGGCGCATCTAACCCTTCACCGCCCCCGCGGTAAGTCCCGGGATGATGTATTTATTCGCCAGCAGGAACACGATGATTACCGGCAGCACCGTGACGGTCGCGCCCGCCGCGAGGTTTCCCCATTGGGTGCCCCATCTCCCCAGGAGGCGGATTACCTCCACGCAAAGGGTGCGGACGTTTTCCGAAGACGTGAACGTATTGGCAAACAGGAAATCGTTCCAGCCCAAAAGAAATGAATAGGTACCGGTGGTGATAATGCCCGGTGTTGTTAATGGTATTCCCGGCAGGCTTCCACATAGGCAATGATATTTTCCCAGGGCACCTCCGGTTCCAGCACGTGAGTCGGAGCGACCATCATTCCTCCTTTTGGTCCCATAGTGTCCAGGCATTCCCTTACGGCGATTTTTACCTCTGAGGGACTTCCAAAGGGCATGAGTGTTTGTGTGCCGATGCATCCGTGGAAAGACAAACGGTCCCCATAGGCGCTAACAATTTCCCGGTAATTCATGGATTCGGGCTGAATCGGATTGAGTACATCCACACCGGCTTCAATAAGGTCCTCAATAAACGGAGTCACATAGCCACAGGAATGATACATGATTATAATATCAGAATTTAGTTTTTTTGCGGCGTCTATTACGGTTTTCAGACGAGGCTTGAGCCATGTACGATACAGATCAAGGTTCATCATAATACTGCGCTGCATTCCAATATCATCACCCAAATAGATAATATCCGCCCCCGCACTGACAAAGGACCGGGCCCTGATAACCGCTTCTTCAGTTATTTTGTCCAAAATGAAGGATGCGGCGGGTTCATCTCCCTGCATATCCATCATAAGGTCTTCCATACCCCGTATATACCACGCGGTTTCCCAAATA
>JAIRNB010000168.1 GCA_031258265.1 Treponema sp.
AGAGCAATGAGCAGATTCGGGATTTGGGCGCATCCCCGCCTGCGGCGGGGACCGGGCTTTCCGCTCCAATTCCTCACAAACCGCTTAGCGGTTTGCTCCGGGATTTCCGCTGCAATCCCTTGCGCGGCATGGTGGCAGAGCCGTTTGCCCTATTGCCCATCACAACGGGAAGGCGTATACTACAGTGCAGGATGCCCGGAATGATGCTGTTCGGGCATAAAGAAGTTATGTGCCATTTGGAATGCCCCAAATTTTTTAGAAAAAAGCCGTTGACAAAATGAAGAACCCAGGAGCAAGCTCCTGGGTATCTTCGTTGGATAGGAAATTTATTGTACTGGCCGGGGCCATACCCCGATCCAAAAGACGGTTTACCACATTTTCGGTGGTGGTAAATTTTCCGGAGCAAGCTCCGGGGTATGGACCCCGGCTTCCAATCAAAGTGTCCAGCCTGAAACAAACCATCGATCCTAACCTTCCCCATTGGGCACAGTCATGGGTCTCATCTCAAGAATAACGCTGAAAACACTGGGTACCGGCTTACTAATACACAGTTTTTTTCAGGCCCGCTTCCCGAAACCTAAAAAAACAAACAGGGGCATACCAAAGTCTCCTGGCTTATGGGCCGGACCCCCGGTCCGGTTTCCCGCCGGCCTTCCCGAACTTGCGGTCCAGTGGCCGTTTGCGACGGTTTTTCCCAATCACAGTTACGGGCTAGCAGGGGAATCCCGGCATAAACCGGCCGCCCCTTTCCTCTGAAGTACGCCGCTTATTATTAAAGCGCCCTCTCCCGAATTTGTCAAGGTGGAAATTCAGCGGCAATTCTCATTTTAACCGCAAATTTCAACCACCAACGGTGCGCGCGCGTTCCCGAGCCTTGTGGGGATCCATGGGGAGGTGACATTTGTCATTGTGACTAAAGCAAAACGGCGTTTCGCCCCCGTAGAGGGGGTAAAAGGAGGCAATACTATGCCCAAGTCCAAAAAATTTTATCCCCCCATCTCGATTACGTGTTCGGAGGAGTTCGACCGCCTGATCATCGTCGACCCCCACCTCAGGCGGCGGTTCAACGACGACAAGATTGGGATCCTCGACCTGTGCCTGTATCTCAAGAGCAGGCTCTGCATCGACGTTGAAATACAGAATTGAAGAAAAGGACCGGGCGCTCGAAGAACTTAGGCGAAAGCTGCGGGAAGCCGGCATAGACGCTTGAAACGGCCCCCCCATGGCTGCCGTTTATACACATCTTTTTGAGGCAATCCTTGCGTCAAATTACTGACTTTTCACACGACGCGGAGTGATTTCTCATCATGCAAAACCTAAGGATCCAATCATTTTCAGCCAAACACCAAAGCCATGCGCCCAGGCTCCCTATGGGCCCGTTGGGTCTCTATGCGTCCCCGGAAACCCAAGCGGGGGCGTTACGGGGGGTGGAACCCCCCGTAGAGGGGGTAGCGGAAGACCCGCTTGCGGGGCTGGAGCGAGGGGGAGGCTTCCCCCTTCCTGCTAAAACCGCTTATATTTGGGCCCTTTTCTGCCGATAGTGTAGAGATTATCTATACTCTCAGCGGCCGGAGGGCCGCGGGTGAACCGGGCTTCGGAGGAAGGCGGATTTTTGTGAAAAATGGCGGTTTCTATCTTTCTTTTATGGTGTTTTTTTACTAGACTCTCACTGACAAGGAGCTCCGAATGAATATGAAGGCTGGGATTTTTGGCCTGATTTTTAAATTTATCCTGTTATGTCTCTGCCCGGTATACGGGCTCTTATTTTCAGGGGGTCCTCTCTGGGCGCACGGCAAACAGGAAAACTGGCTTCCTGTGGACGGCCAGGAAATATGGCAGAAAGAATACGATATTGCCGGCCTTGACCGGGGCAAACATAACTTTTTGATCCGCGCCAGGGACTCTGCGGGGAACGAAACCATAGACGGGCCCTACAACATCGTGGTGGACCCCAACGCGGGGCTTCCCGTCGCCCGGATCGTCTATCCCGACGCCAACGCGGTGATACGCGCTGACACGGACTTTCTGGGGGTGGCCAGCGGGCGGTTCGGGGTGGACCGGGTTACGGTCCGTCTGGACGACCAGGCGCCGGTGACCACCGAGGGCGCGGAATACTGGAAGTTCCACGTCACCACCTTCGCCCAGGACGTTACCCTGGCAAGCGGCGCCACCCAGGAGCGGATCCTCCAGGAAGGCAGGCACACCCTCCACGTCAAGGCCCAGGACGCTAAGGGGGCGGAGGGGCCGGAGCTCAGCATACCCTTTGTGTACGACCGCACCCCCCCCTCGATAGAGTTCACGGGTATGGAAACGGGCCAACTGGTGTCGGGCAATGTCAGGCTCCAGGGAACGGCCTACGATCTGAACGACGTGGCCGCGGTGGAATTCAGCCCCGACGGGGGAGAGACCTTCTTTGATATGGAATTCACCATAGACAGGAGGGACCCCCACAGGGTCAACTTTTCCTATCCCTTTAATACCACCAGGCTGCCCGACGGCCAGGTCTTCTTCCAGGTGCGGGCCACGGACACCACGGGTCTGACCAGCGCCCAGCCCTATCTGTTCTACGTGGACAACGAGGCGCCGGTTATCCAGATCCTCTCCCCCGCGGAGGGGGAAGATTCCCTGGGCGCCACCAGGGTAACGGGGAGGATCCACGACGCGGTGGGGCTTTCCCAGTTTTACTACGAATGGGTGGGGGAAACCCACGAAATTCCCATACGGCCCGGGGACCCCTATTGGGACATTAACCTGAACATCTCCTACCAGAACCGCAACCCCATACTCCGGGTAACCGCGGTGGACAAGAGCAACAATCAGACCGTAATTGTCAAGCGGTTTACGGACAACCGCAGGGTAAAAACCCCGGCGGTGCAGATAGACGGCTATTCCTCCGGCGTTATGAGCCTGGCGCAGGACCAGTCCATCTTCGGGCGCATAGCCCCGGGATTCATCCCCTTTTCGATCATCATGGAAGGCAGGGTGGAGGAGCTCCCCGCTCAGCCGAGTTTCCGTATTTCCCCGGATATGATCCCCCAGGGAAGGCGCACCATACGGCTCTGGGCCAAGGCCGAGGACGGCACCGTGGGCTCCCCCTTTACCCTGCGGGTCAACAAATCAGCGGAGGGCGCGGCCCTGGACAACAGGCCCTCCCCCATTATCGTAAGCAGCCACAAAGTCTACGACTATGTCCGGGGCAGCCAGGCCGTCCTCCGGGGTCATATAGGCCAGCAGAGCTTTAGCGGGGGCGCGGCCGGGGTGGACGCTTCCATCCTGGAGGCGCTCTCCTCCATGGTGGATATTGACGAAGCCGCCAGCCTGCTGGAAAGCCTCGGCGCCGAAGATTCGACCCCCGCCGCGCCGACTACGCTGAACGAAATTGCCTACGCGACCCTTGTCGCTCAGGGCGGCCCCTTTAGAATGGAATACCGGCTTAACCCCCAGGCCGCCTGGACTGCCCTGGGCGTCCGGGGGGACGGCAGTTTTGAGCTTCCCATTGAATTGAACGGCTTTAGGGAAGGGCCCATACACCTGGAAATACGGACCATCCAGCGGGACACCCCGGCTATTCCCCTGTACTTCCCCCTGAACCGGGCCGAAACGGAGCCGGAGGTGGAGTTTATCACCCCCATCCAGGACGGAACGCCGGTGAACGGCTCCATTACCATCACCGGCAAGGTTCATTCCTACGTTCCGGTCACCGCCATTGATTTTACCACCGACAACATCCTCTTTACCCCCATTCCCATGAAGGCGGGTTTCCAGAAGTACGAGTTCTCCACCCTCTTTGACTTTACCGCCATGGAACGGGCGGGGGGGTCCCTCTCCATCCGGGTAACGGACAAAAACAACGCCGCCTTCCTGACCCCCCTGAACGTGCCGGTGGACGCGAAAACCGACGGCCCGGTGGTCACCTACAACGAGCCCCTGGACTTCGCGGTGATCACCGAGGACCTGCAGATCACCGGCCTTTCCATGGACGACGACGCGGTCTACGGCGTCTATTGGCGGCTCCTCAAAAAGCAGGAGGACGCGGCCCTGAAAACCACGGCCTTCGCCTGGGCCGAGGACCTGAGGGAACCTTCGCCCCTTACCGCGGACTTTACCTTCATTCCAACCAGCGACTCCTTCCAGGTGGATATTCCCATAGAGTACCTCTCAGACGGCGAATGGCAGATCGAAATTTTCGGGGAGGATATTTACGGCATCCAGGGCGAGGTGTACGCCAGGACTATTCGGGTAAGCACCGCGGATCCCAAGGTGGCCCTGACGACTCCGGTTATGACCGTATATAACCGGGGCGTCATATACCTCCAGGGAACCGCCAGCGACCGGAACGGCATTGCCGGGGTCTGGGTTTCCATAGACAACGGCAATACCTATCAGCAGACCGAGGGCCAGGAGGACTGGCGGCTCACCCTGAACACCAACTTCTATGCCGACGGCGAATACGCCCTGCTCATGCGCGCCAGGGACCGCTACGGCCGGGAAACCATAGACAGCGCCATGATCAACATAGACAACACCCCCCCGGAAATGACCTTCCAGGTTCCCTACGACGACGCCCTGGTGGGGGATACCCTGGACATAGCCGCCCGCATTTTGGACAACGTTGAAATCCGGGACATTCTATTGGAAGTTATCGCCGTGGCCGACTCCTCGTACCGGCTGAGTTTTGACCTGGATCCCTCGGCGCCGGTCATACTGGAAGCGCTGGATATTTCCTCCGCCCCGGACGGGGCCTACAATATCCGCATCGTCGCCACCGACCTGGCGGAAAATACCGCCGTGGCCAGCCGGAACGTCACGAAAACAAACGAAGCCGCGGCTTCCGAAGCCTCCTTCTTTAACCCCCTGCCCGGGGAGGTGCATACGGGTTCCATCAATATTAGCGGCAAAGCCAAGGGGCTGGGCTATCCCAAGGAAGTGCAGATTCTGGCGAACCGCGAACCCCTTGCCACGGTCCCGGTGGACAAGTACGGCAACTTCTACTACCGGTACCCCAACGACAGGATCCCCGAAGACGGGTTTGTCGTCCTTTCCGCAAGTTTCACCACCGCTTCCGGCGAGGCGGTGGTGAGCAACGAACATCCCCTGCTCTACCGGCAGGAGGGGCCCATCGTGTCCGTGGACAGCCATACCGACGGGGACGTTATCAAGGGCAGGCCCTGGCTCAAGGGCAGGGCCTGGATGGAATTTACCGCCAGCCAGTGGGCTTCCATGTCCCGGTACGAGCGCACCTACTATACCCCGACCCAGGTTATGGTAAGTTTTGACAACGGGCGGACCTATCACCGGACCAAGGGCGTAAAAAGCTGGAAATTCAGGCTGGAATGCAGCGAATTGGGCCGGGGCCCCCTGCCCATACTGGTGCGCGCGGAATTCGGCAACGGGGAGGTGGCCATACGCCGGGTGGTGGTGACCATAGACCTGGACCCGCCGGTGATTCAAACCCTGGACCCGGAGGAGGACAGCCTGCACCGGGACACCCTCTACGTGTACGGCACCGCGGCCGAGGAATACGCGTTTGACGAAATTATGATCAACCTGCGCCCCCGGGACAAGATGTG
>JAIRNB010000209.1 GCA_031258265.1 Treponema sp.
GCCGCCCCGTTCCCTGCCCTATCCCTTCACCGAACCCACCACAATCCCCGAAATAAAGTATTTCTGCACAAAGGGGTACAAAAGGATGATAGGCCCCGTGGCAAGAACGGCGGTGGCCATCTTGAGGGTGGTCGTAGGCAGGGCCCCGATAATAACTACGGACCCGGCCAAGGACTGGCGCAGGGCCGCCGCCTCATTGACAATCTTATAGAGGTAGTATTGGAGGGGCTTATATTCGAGGTTGGGGAGGTACAGCATGGAACTGTACCATTCGTTCCAGTAGCTCAAAGCCAGGAAAAGGCCGATGGTGGCCAGGGCAGGCTTCATCATGGGGAATATCAGGGAAGTAAAGATTCTAAAATCCCCGGCCCCGTCGATCTTCCCCGATTCGGTGATCTCGTAGGGAATGGACTTCATAAAATTCCGCATCAGGATAATGAGCCAGGGGGACATGAGCAGGGGGAGCAGCACCGCCAGATAGTTGTTTCTTAAATTTAGATACCGGACCATCCAGATATACGAGGGGGCAAGCCCCGCGGAAAACAGGGTGGTAAAGTAAAAGAAAAAGGCAATTTTATTGCGGATAAAAAAATCCGGCCGGTACAGGGCGTAGCCGGTCATGGAAATAAGAAAAAGACCGATAAGGGTGCCGGAAAAGGTCAACAGAATCGTTACCACATAAGAACCAACGATAAAACGGGGATTCTTAAGGGCGATCTTGTAGGCTTCGATAGAATAACCCCGGGGCAGAATCCCAACCCCCTCGGTCATGATGATGTTTTCATCGCTGAAGGATGCGGAGATCATCATCACAAAGGGGATAAGACAGAGGAAGGCGAAGACCAGCACAAAAACTACGGCGAAGAAAGTAACCGCCCCGGACACGGCATCCTTCCGCACCTTCATTCGCGCCTTCAACTGAATATTTCCGCTTTTCCCAGGGGCCATATTTTCCTCCAAATTGCGGGCTGTTAAAACAGCGCGTAGTCGCTTTCGATTCTTCTGATAACCCAGTTGGCCGTCATGACGATGACAAAACCAACGGCGCTCTGGTACAGCCCCACCGCGGCGGAGTAGGAAAAGTTAAACTGGGTCATCAGGCTGCGGAACACGTAGGTTTCGATAATATCCGTCATAGGCTGGAGGGCCGCGTTGGCGGTACCCACCAGGTTGTAAAAAAGACCAAAGTTCCCCTTGAGAATCCCGCCGATGGAAAAGAGAATCAGGATAACCGCGGTGGGACGGAGGCTGGGGAGGATGATGTAGCGAATCCGCTGGATGGCGTTGGCCCCGTCGATCTCCGCGGCCTCGTAGATCGTGGTGTCGATCCCCATGATCGCGGCGAAGTAGACGATAGAACCGTAACCGGTACTCTGCCACAGGTGGACCGCCACGATAATAAAGGGCCAAAGCGCGGGGTTCCCGTAGAATCGCGGCGGTTCCCCGCCCAGGGCCTTAACCACGTTGGGGATAAAACCAAAATCAAAGTTAAGGATACTGTAGGCCAAAAAGCCCACCAGGACCGCGGAAATAAAATAAGGCAGGAACATGATGGTCTGGGTTATCTTTTTGAACCACCGGTTCCGGATTTCGTTTAAGAGGATCGCCACAAATATCTGCAGCATATTGCCCAGGAGGATAAAGGCCAGGTTGTAGAGAATCGTATTCCGGGTAAGCTGCCAGAGCTTACCGGAAATCACCAGGAAGCGGAAATTCGCAAGGCCCACAAAACGGCTGCCAAAGATTCCCAGGTTGTACTTAAAGTCCGTAAAGGCAATGTAAGCCCCCGGCATGGGGATATAGGCAAAAACAATGAAAAAAATAACCGCCGGACTGCACATCAGAATAAGGGTCTTACAGTCCCAAAGCTTTTTCCCCAGGGATTTCCTGCCTACCGTCATAGGAGGACCTCCCGAAACACCAGCCTTCCGCCGGTAATCCCCAGTACACCTAGCGGAATTCGGAGGGCGGACAGTTCTATCGGTGCGGTTTTCACATCAAGCTCCTTGGACGGTTCCAAAACCGGCAGTTTTGTCCCGCTTCTCGCGGCCCCCGTAAGGGAGCAAAACCAGGACCGCAAGAAACCGGTTTCATACCGCAAACATATTATACCAGCGGATTTCCCCGGGGGTCAACAAAAATTTTTATAAAAACCGGCGGGCCTATCAACCAACCCACAGGAAAGACTGAAAGCGGTTTCGGGACGGGGGTTCCAATGGCTCATTGCAGCCGCTCTCCCCGGGCGGAAGAACCGCACCGGATTAGCCCACAGCCGCCTTTTGAGGGCTCGTTGGAAGACGCGGTTTACCTCACCCCCCTGTATGCACAGGCGCGGCCGTCCGGGGGCGCGCCCTGGCGCAGCTAAAGCCGCGCCGCATCCGTCCAACCCTGGGACATTTATTGGCGCTAGGCCGTGCCACATTATCCAAATTACAGCCTACGGCTGCCTTTTGGGGGCCCCGCAGGAATTGCGGATCACCAGCCGGGGTGTAACAAACTGGAGCCGGGGGATCGGTTCTTTCCGGGCCGCCCGGATAGCCATATTTACCAGTTCCCTGCCGTATTCCGGGTAGTTGTAGTCCACGGTGGTAAGTTTGGGGAAGACCACCTCCGAAAGGTAGGTATTGTCAAAGCTAATAAGGGACATATCCTGGGGAATGGAAAGTCCCCGTTCATGGGCGGCCCGAAGGGCCCCTACGGCGCTGTAGTCGTTCACGGCGATGGCGGCGCTGGGGACCCGGGGGCAGGCGAGGAGCCGTTTCAGGCAGTCGCAGCCCCCGGATTCGGTATAGTCCCCCTCCTGGATATACTCGTCCCGGAAGGAAAGGCCGTGGACGCCCAGAAGGTAAATGTACTGCTGCCACTTGTCGTAGGTGGATTTGACCCGTTTTCCCCCCCCAAAAAAGGCGATTTCCCGGTGGCCCAGGGAAACCAGGTGATCCATAACCATCTTCATGGCCGCCGAATCGTCGATTCGCAGGGAATAGCAGTCCGCCCCATCCATTTTGCCGGTTATGACAAAGGGAATGGTCCGGGCAATGCGGTTGATATGCCCCGCGTAACAGGGATCGGAGCTTAAATCGTCCACCCGGCAGCCGATCTGGATGATAGCCTCCACCCGCTGGGCGTAAAATTTCTCCAAATGGGCGTCTTCCAGGGCATTGTCGTTAAAGGCATTGCAGAGCAGCACCGTATAGCCCTGCTCATTGGCGGCCTTTTCACATTCCACCGCCAGGGTCGCGTAGTAGGGGTTCCGAATATCCGCGGTCATAAGGCCAAGAATCCGGGTGGATGTGGAAAGCCCCCGGGCCACGGCATTGGGCTTAAAATTGTACTCCCGGATGATCCGCTCCACGGCGCTGCGTTTCCCCTGGCTTACCCTGGCGCTGTTGGTTAAGACCCGGGAGACTGTGGCCGGGGATACCCCCGCCTCCCTGGCAATATCGTAGATAGTAATATCCTGTTCATCCGCAGAGGCCATAAAGAATTCTACCGGTTCCCGGAAACCTTGGCAATAGATTTATGAAACCCCTTTCACAAAACCTTTGACAGGCCGAAACTTCCCGGTTATAACGAAATAGAGTTCCGTGGGCGGGGCGATTCCGGCCCGGCGGCCTGGTTTTGAGGAAAAGGAGTGACGGAAATGGAAACGGCTAATCTAACGGAAACAATCGAGCTGCAAAACTGGAAATTCAGCCTGGGCCGGCACAGGGACCCCTGGGCCCCGGAATTTGACGACCGTTCCTGGGAAGATGTGGTTGTCCCCCATGACTGGGCGGTGGCCTTCCCCTTTTCCCGGGAAAACCCCAGTGGGGCCGGATACCTCCCCGGGGGGACCGGATGGTACCGCGCGGTGTTCCGCGCCGCCGGCGGCGAAGCCAGGCGGGGCTTTATCAAATTTGGCGGGGTTTACAAAAACAGCCAGGTCTGGTGCAACGGCTATTATCTGGGCCGCCGGCCCGGCGGTTACAGTGAATTCCGCTACGATATTTCCCACTGCCTGCGGGAGGGGGACAATGTGATCGCCGTCAAGGTAAGCCACGAGGAGGCCGCCGATTCCCGCTGGTACACCGGTTCGGGAATTTACCGCAGGGTTTCTGTGGAGATTCACGATCCTGTGTATATCGAAGCGGACAGCCTGGTAGTATCGGCCCTCCCGGAGGAGGGGGGCATCGTTGTTTCCGGCGACATTGTTAATAAATACCGGGGGAAGGCGGAAACGGAACTGCGGGTCCGCGCCGCCGGGGAAGGGGAGGCTGCTCAAAGCCGCTTTGAAGTCCCGGCGGGGGCTTCGGTTTCTTTTTCCCTTAGAATCCCCATAGACCGGCCCCGGCTCTGGTCCGCGGATAACCCCTACCTCTACCGTGTGTGTTTAGAACTGGATTCCGCCGCCGCCGGGCGACAGTTTTTCTACCGGGCCCCGGTTATCAATACCGGCCTCCGGTCTATCCGCTTCGATCCCGCTAAGGGATTCTTTATCAACGGAAAAAACGAAAAACTGCGGGGCCTGTGCTTCCACCATGACTGCGGCTGCCTGGGGGCCGCCTTCTGGCCCGATGTGTGGCGGCGGCGGCTGGAAAAGCTCAAAGAGATGGGCTGTAACGCGCTGCGGATGAGCCACAACCCCCAGGCGGGGGAATTGTACGATCTCTGCGATGAGATGGGCTTTTATGTCATGGACGAAGCCTTTGACGAGTGGGAGGGCTGCAAAAACAAATGGGTCCAGGGACACAATGTGTATCCCCCCGCCCATCATGGTTACTACGAAGATTTTCCCCAGTGGCATGAACGGGACCTGGCGGACATGGTTATCCGGGGAAGGAATCACCCCAGCATCATTATGTGGAGTATCGGTAACGAGATTGACTATCCCAATGATCCCTATGTCCACCCCTTCTTTGCGGAGATGATCGGGAATAACGACGCCAATAAACCCAAGGCTGAACGGGAATACAATCCCCTAAAGCCGAATATGGAACGGCTGGCGGTGATCGCCGGGGAGCTGGCGGGGATTGTAAAAAAATACGACCGGTCCCGGCCCGTCCTGACGGCCGCCGCCTTCCCGGAATTATCGTCCCGGATTGGTTTTTTCGATTCCCTTGACCTCGTGGGCTACAACTACAAGGAACAGCTTTACGAGGCCGATCATAAACGTTTCCCCCGGCTCCCCATCCTGGGCAGTGAAAACGGCCACCACCTGGAAGCATGGAAGGCGGTGAGGGACAACGAATATATCAGCGGGCAGTTCCTCTGGACCGGCATCGACTTCCTGGGGGAGGCCCGGGGCTGGCCTGTCCGGGGTTCCCTGGCGGGGCTTCTTGATACCGCGGGTTTTGAAAAGACCGGGTATTACCGCCGTCAGGCCCTGTGGAGCGATAAACCCGTTCTGTACCTGGCCACGGCCCCCCGGGGGGAGGCGGAAGGGAACCGGCCCGTTTTCTACCGTTCCTGGAATTACCAGCCCGGGGAAACGGCGGCCGTGGTCTGCTATACCAACCGGGGGCCGGTGGAACTGTTCCTCAACGGGAAAAGCCTGGGGAAAGGGAACAACGAAGGGGATTTCCCCGTGTGGCTCGTCCCCTTTGAGCGGGGAAAGCTGGAAGCCCGGGGGAGGGATATTAGCGGCAGCCTGGAATCCACCCTGCCGGCGGTCCGGTTCCGTCTGAGCCGCTGGGAAGCCTCCCGGAAAACCTCCGGGACGGGGGAAGGGCCCCGTTCCGCCTACAGAATCGTCCAGGTGGAGCTTGATCTCCTGGACGAGGAGGACCGCCTCTGCGTTCAGGAGAATCCCCTGGTCTATTTTAACCTTTCCGGGGAGGGAAAGATTCTGGGCATAGAAAACGGGGACCTTTCGGACCTTACCGAATACCGGGCCCCCTGGCGGCGGGTCTACCGGGGGCATCTTATCGTCTATGTGCTGTGTCCGGCGATGGGGGAAGCCCGGCTTGAAGCCTCCGCCGGCGGCTTTACCCCGGCCTCTATCATTTTAAGCTGACTGACCCGCTGAAACAGGGGACTGACACCGCCAAAAGCGGCTGGCGGCCTCGCCAGCGGGTATTCCCAAGGGAGAGGGGGGGTAGTGGAGTAGACCGGACCGGGCGAAGGCCGGGAGGACTACGGAACGAGGGCGGGGCAGCGTCAAAAGATGCCCTGCGCTGGGGGCCGGAAGCCCGGCTTTTGGGGCATAATGCGCCCCCCCTCCTTAACTAACAGGGCGAAAAGGGTATAAAATCATCTAAATTAGGGGCTTTTCTTGAAACCCGGCTGGACCGGGAGAGCCTCAAACCACCGCCGGAGGATTACAATGGGAAACTATCGTAATTTTACTACTGTTATTTACTGTATCGCCCCCTGGGCCGCCCGGATTACCGAAGCGGAATTAGTGAAGCAAGTCGAGTTTTTTAAACACTATGTGGCCCCGGACAAGGTGTACCTGGAAACCTTCCGCTCCGAATGGGCCTCCAAGGAGCAGTTGGATCTGTGCAAGCGGGTTTTTAAGGACCACGGTATCGCTGTTTCCGGGGGTATTACCACTGTTACCAAGGACCTTTCCCCGGAGGATTCCAAGCGCCAGCGTTTCTACCAGACTTTCTGCTACAGCAACGAGCTTCACCGGGAGCATCTGAAAAAAGTAGTAACCTATACGGCGGAAAATTTTGACGAGTTTATTATCGACGATTTCTTTTTTAGCCAGTGCCGCTGCGAGGACTGCCAGAGGGAAAAGGGGGAGCGGTCCTGGGAGGAGTTCAAGCTGGAAAAGATGCGGGAGGTTTCGGAAAACCTGGTGATTAAGCCGGCCAAGGCGGTAAATCCCCGGATCAACATCATTATTAAGTACCCCAACTGGAGGGAAAGTTTTCAGGAAACGGGCTACAACCCGGCTGTACAAAAAGATATGTTCGACATGATCTACACGGGTACCGAAACAAGGCATCCGGTGGAGACGGAACAGCACCTTCCCCATTATTTAAGCTACTCCCTGATGCGCTTTTTCGAGAACACCAAGCCGGGGAAAAACGGGGGCGGCTGGTTCGATCCCTACGAGTGTTACGGCATAGACACCTACCTGGAGCAGGGCTACCTGACGGCTTTTTCCAAACCCAGGGAAATTATGCTTTTCTGCTGGCCAAGCCTGTACAACAACAAGGTTGTTACCCCCCTGGGCTTCAGGCTGAGGGACCTGGACGGTATTCTGGACAGCCTGGGAAAGCCCCAGGGCCTTCCCTTCTACCTGCCCCACGACAGCCAGGGGGAGGATCACCTGGAGGACTACCTGGGGATGGCGGGGATTCCCTTTGAACCGATGCCGGAGTTCCCCGCCTACGCGGCGAAACCCAGCCTGCCCGCCCTTAGCCCGTCGGTCTTTGTCAGCGCCTCCGCCCTTAAAGACCCCGGGATCATCCCCAAAATCCGCAGCTTCATTAACCAGGGGGGCAAAGTCATTGCCAGCTCCGGTTTTGTCATCGAATCCCTTAAACGGGGCAACGGCATCGAAGAACTCAGCTCCATCCGCTTCCGGGGACGTTACGGGGACCTGGACGAATTCCAGATTTCCCGGAGCGGGAGCAGCCGGATGTACTACCGGAGCGGGGAACGGATTCACTTCCCCATCCTGGAACACCGAACCAACTCGTCCTGGTCCCTCCTTAACGCGGGGAGGGGGGATCAGCATACCAGCATCCTGATCCGGGACACCTCTGGCCGGGGAGAGCTTTTAACCCTGGTAGTGCCGGACCTCTTTTCCGAAATAAAAAAAATCCCCCGGGAGGCGCTGACCAGAATCCGCGAGGAGTTGGCCCTGGGGGACATTTACCTGGAAGGGCCGCCCCAGGTCTCCCTCTTTTGCTACGATAACGGGACCTTTGGGGTCTACGCCTACACCACCATGGGAGCCGCCCCGGACTGGATTAAAATCCACATCAAGGGAACGGCCTCCGCCCTTTCGCCCATTGTCACGGATCACAGCCCCGCCGGGCCGGAAACAGGGGACCTTGCCCCCCTCTACAACGACGGGGTGGAGACGGTCTTTGAATTCCGGGTGGAACCGGGGGATTACCAGTTCTACCGGATAAAGCCCTAGCCTTTATGGGCGCATCCCCGGCGGCCCCTGCGGGCCGCCGGTTCCCGCAGAGGGAACGCAAGTTTACGGGTCAGCGCGTTGCGGTAATTTCATCGGCGATGGCTTTTTCGACAAAACTGTTTATGGACATATTAAGTTTTTTCGCCCGTATCGCCACTGCTTTGTGCATTTCCGGCGACAGGCGCAGATTGAACCTTCCCGAATAGGGCTTTTCCGGAAGGGAACCTTCTTCCCTGCACCAGACAAGGTAATCATCGATGGAGTCCCTAAAAGCCCTTTCGATCTCATTCACCGTGGTTCCCTCGAAGGTGATAACATCCCTGGTGTTGATAACATCACCATGGAACAGCTTTGCATCGTCATCATAGCCTGTTTCACGTCCGCCCGTTTTGTGGTATACTGGCCTTATTCAGACTAAAGTCCGAAAAGACGTGTAAAGCAGGAGAAAGTAGCGGAATGGCCGGACATAACACCGCTGAAATCGGTTTTGAAAAGGAAATTTGGGACGCCGCCTGCGTCCTGCGGGGCAACATTGACGCCGCCGAATACAAACACGTTGTCCTGGGCCTTATTTTCCTCAAGTACCTCTCGGACAAATTCGGGGAACGGTATCAGACCCTCAAAGACGAAGGAGAAGGCTTTGAGGAGGATCGGGACGCCTACGCCGAGAAACAGGTCTTTTACGTCCCCGTCTCCGCCCGCTGGAAAAAAATCGCGGCCAAAGCCCAT
>JAIRNB010000389.1 GCA_031258265.1 Treponema sp.
CATTGTCAAATAAACAAGCTGTGCTTGCCAGCTGCGGGCTCAGCTAAAGCTGGGGCGCATTAATAAATTTTGGGGCATTTTCTGGCGCTAAGCCATGCCGCATTGTTTAATACACAACCTGCGGTTGCCTACCACGGGCTTAGCTAAAGCTAAGCCGCATTAGTCCAACACTGGGGAATTTTCTGGCGCTATGCGGTTCCGCATTATCTAATATACAGCCTTCGGCTTTTGTTCCAGCGCAACGCGCTCCGCGCGCGCACTGCGCGCACTGCCCCGGTTAAAACCGGGGCGCATTTATTCAATTTGGGGGCATACGGTGGCGCTATGCGTAGCCACATTGGTTTAATTAACAACCCTTGGTTGCTTTCACTGCGCAAGGGATAGAGCGGAAATACTTTTGGCGCAGCCAAAAGATTGCAGCGATAGCCCGGTTTTTTGCGGCAGCAAAAAATGCGCCCTGTATTATTAAATTGGCCTACAGGTTTAACCGGAAACGGTTTCCCCGATCTTTTGTGATAAATTAACACTTTGTGTTATAATGTCCGGGTGGAAACGGAGAAAAGGGCCCTGGCCCTCTGCGCGGTGGGGGCGGAGAAGGTTGCCGCCCAGGAGCTGCGGAGGCTTGGCCTTGAGGTGGAAGAATCGGGATTTGGCAGGGTGCGGTTTCGTTCCGGTCTTGCGGGACTTTACCGCGCCCTCATGGCCCTGCGGACGGTGGACCGCCTTCTTCTGGAAGCCTCTGTCTTTTCCGCCAGGGATTTTGACGGGCTTTTTGAGGGGGCCCGCGCTGTTCCCTGGGAGGAGTATATTGGCCGGGACATGGGTCTGGCGGTGGACAAGGTTCGGAGCAGCCGTTCTGTTCTTAGGGCGGAGACGAGTATTCAGGCGGTGGTACACAAGGCTGCGGCGGAACGGCTTTGCGGGGTCTATGGGGTAAACCGGCTTCCCGATGCCGGGAAAATGGCAAGGCTGCGGGTCTATGTGGAGAAGGACAGGGTTTCCCTGCTCCTGGACCTGTGCGGGGAACCGCTGTTTAAGCGGGGCTACCGTCAGGAAGGGGGGGCCGCCCCTTTGCGGGAAACTATCGCGGCGGCCCTGCTCCAGCTTTCGCTGTGGCGGCGGAAATTTCCCCTTTACGATCCGTTCTGCGGTTCCGGGACGATTCTGGCGGAGGCGGCTTTGTACGCCTGGGACGCGGCCCCCGGCCTGGGGCGGCGTTTTGCCCTAGGGGACCTTCTGATCGCCGAAGCTTCCCTGGAAGAATCGATCCGCGCCGAACTTTTGGGCCGGGTGAATTTTGAGCATACTATCCGTATTTTCGGCAGTGACCGGGATGCCGGGATTCTTTCCCTGGCCGCCGCCAATTTGAGGAGGGCCCGGGACCTGGCCCTGGGTGGGGGGCGGAGGGAGAGGCCGGGCCCTGAACCGGAGCTGCCGGAGCTGCGCTGTCTTCCCATGGAGGAGGCCCGTTCCCCCCGCGTCCAGGCTCCGGCTAAGGATGCTTCAATGGGGGAGGCCCTGGTGGGGGATGTTTCGGCTGATGACGCTTCGGTGGGGGGCGTCTCGGCGGGGGACGCCGGTTTTATCATCACCAATCCGCCTTACGGGAAGCGGCTGGGGGAACCGGGGGATGCGGAGTCCTGCTACGCCCGGATGTCCCTGCTCCGGCGGGGCTTTCCCGGCTGGAAGCTGGCGGTGATTACCGATCACCCTGGTTTTGAATCCTTTTTTGGGCGGGCGGCGGATTCCTGCCGGGAGATAAGCAGCGGGGCGCTGCGCTCGTATTTTTTTCAGTACCGGAGTTTATGAAGTAGAGAATTCAAGGGGGCTTGGAAAGGCATGTCTATCGTGGTGGAGCATGAGAAAAGGCGGCAAAATATTCTTGAAAAGGCCCTTGACGTATTTGTTGACGAGGGTTTTGAGGATGCTACCTTCCAGAAGATTGCCGATCGCTGCGGTATTACCAGGACAACCCTGTACATTTATTTTAAAAACAAAAAAGAGATCTTCAATTACAGTATAAAACAGCTTCTTTCTACGGTGGACGCGGAGCTTTCCGTGGTCCGCGCCGATACGAATTTAAATATGGCAGATAAACTGGTTAGAATCCTTTCCCGGATCATAGAACTCCTGGAAAAAAACCGCCGCCTTCTTTCGGTGATTCTGGATTATCTTCTCCATGTGTCCAAGAGCAACGGGGATCCCAATTACCGGGTCCGCCGCCGTACCCTGAAACTGCGGCATATCCTGGCGACAATGGTAATTGACGGAATAAAGGCAGGTGAAATAATATCAATGAGCGTTAAGGCCGCCGATGATCTGCTTTACCCGATTATTGAATCGGCCATATTCCGTTTGGCGGTGTTGAAGCAGGAATCGGTGGGGGATCTAAAGGCCAGCGCCGCCCTGGCGGTGCGGCTCATGACCCGGCTTTAGGAGGCGGAAAATGGCGGAAGGGGCGGAACTTAATTCCCTTAGCTGGGAGGGGATTCCCGCACTGGAACTGCGGGCCGGAGACTGCCGGGCCCTGGTATTGCCCGGCTTCGGCGGGCATCTTATCTCCCTGGAAGACGGGTCTGCCTCTTACCTCCGCAGGCCCCGGAATATCACCGAATATTTGCTCCTTCCCGAAGCCTACGGGCTTCCGGTCCTTTTTCCTCCTAACAGAATCGATAATTGTACTTTTAGCGCCGGGGGCCTTGATTACCGGTTCCCCGCAAACAAGGGGAAGTTCCACCTCCACGGTTTTTTGTACAACCGGCCCTGGCAGGTGGATTACATCGATCCGGCTGTTCCGGATACGGCGGCCGCCGGGGCGGCGGAACTGCGGCTGTCTTTTACGAGCCCCCTGGGGGGAGAGCTGTACCGCTGGTTTCCCCATCCTTTCACGGCCCGGCTTTCTTACAGGCTGGAAGCGGGCCGGCTTTTTCAGGAAATCGAAATAGAAAACAGGGACCGCCGCCCCATGCCCCTGATGCTGGGTTTCCACAGCGCCTTTGCCCTGGATCTCCGGGAGGATGATCCTTCCGCCTACCGGATCAGCATTGGCCTGGGGGACGCCCTGGAGAAAGATCAGAGGAGTCCCGCCTCAGCCGGGATGGAGGAATTCCGGCGGGGAAAGGTTCCCGCAAAGAAGGAGATCATCTGGGGCCAGTTTTTGGCGGGGACCTACCGGAATGGGGAAGGGCGGGAGGAACAGGGGCTCCTTATTGAGCATCTGCGGACCGGAAAAAAACTCCGCTATATTCCCGATGAGCAGTTTGGCTATTGGGTGGTTTGGAATCAGAACGGGATTGATACTTTTATCTGCGCCGAACCCCAGACCTGCGCCATCAATGCGGCTAACATGCACCAGGGACGGAACCTTTTTGGTTTTAGAATGTTG
>JAIRNB010000030.1 GCA_031258265.1 Treponema sp.
AGGGCGGCGGCGGCGATATAAAACACGGGGTGTTTTTTGAATTTTACCACCAGGAAAAACAGCAGCCCAAAGAGAACCAGTTCCCGCCAGCGCAGGGCCTGGTACCAGAGTTTCCAGCCGCTCTGATACAGGGACACGGCGATGGCGGAAAAGGCCGCCGCCGAGAGGAGTCCCGCCCCGGCGGGCCGGAAACCGGCAAACAGGGCGGCCACGGTTTTACTCTCCTTAAAAGCCATAAGAACCCGGGCGATAATCACAATGATGATGATTGAAGGGGCCATCAGGCCCAGGGCGGCGGCAAAGGCTCCGGGAATTCCGGCAAAGTGGAAGCCCGTATAGGCCGAAAGGTTGACCCCGATGGCGCCGGGCAGAGACTGGGCCACGGCCAGCATGTTTCCCACGTCTTCCCGGCTTAGTTGTTCATAGGCGTCCGCCATCTCGTAAAGGAAGGGCAGAGTCGCGTAACCCCCGCCGATGGAAAATAAGCCAATCCGGAAAAACCGGGCAAAGAGGAGAAGCGGATTCATGTCTGCCCCTCTCCGGGTTTATCCGGCGCGGAAGCCCCGGGTGGGGAATTTCGCTCCGCCGGCGCGGGGCGGTTGTCCGCCGGTTTTTGCCTGAAAACCAGGAGCCCCGAAAGGCCGGCGGCGGCGATCAGCAGCATGGGGGATACCCCCCACACCGCGGAAAGGGTAAAGGCGATAAGCCATATAACCACGGCCTTTTTGTTTTTGAAGACACCCTTGACCAGTTTTATGACCGTATCCACGATCAGGGCGCAGACCGCCACCCGGATTCCGGTGAAGGCGTGTTTGATTACCGGAAGATCGGCGAAACCGGCAAGGAAAATCGCCAGTACGGTGATGCAGCCTGCTCCGGGCAGCACAAAACCCAGGGTTGCCAGAATCCCCCCCAGGGGCCCCTTGCGTTTGCAGCCGACAAAGGTGGAAAGGTTCACCGCGATGATGCCGGGGGTAATTTGGGCGATGGTGTAGTAGTTCATCACCTCGTCCATACTGACCCAGCCCTTCTTGTTGATCAGTTCCCGCTCTACCACGGGGATCATGGCGTAACCCCCGCCAAAGGTAAGGACCCCCATTTTAAGAAAGACGGTAAAAAGTTCCAGATATTCTTTCAGGAAAGCGCCTCCCGGCAGTCTGCCATACCTGTAGATTTTTGCGTTATATGGCGCAGCCTCCGGTTACCCCTTGTTTTCATCTTTTATGGCCAAATGAAGCTCGTCAAGCTGTTTTTGGTCGATTTTTCCGGGGCTGTCGTCCAGGGGACTCTGGGCAAAGGAATTTTTGGGGAAGGCGATAACCTCTTTGATCGTGGTTTCCCCCGCCATGATCATGACCAGGCGGTCCAAGCCGGGGGCGATGCCGCCGTGGGGCGGGGCACCGTACTTAAAGGCTTCGGTAAGAAAACCGAAACGGCGTTCCGCCTCGGCGCTGTCAAAGCCTGCGATTTTGAAGATCCGTTTTTGCAGTTCCGGATCGTGGATTCTGATGGACCCGGAGGCAAGCTCAACGCCGTTGAGTACAAGGTCGTAAAGATCCCCCTTAACGGAGCCGGGATCAGCCTCCATGGTGTCATGGTACTTTTCCTGGGGCCAGGTGAACAGGTGATGGGCCGCCTCCCATCGTTTCTCCTCGCTGTTGAATTCAAACATGGGGAAATCCACGATCCAGACAAATTCAAAACGGGGCTTGCCGTCCGGTCCCGGCCCGGTAAGTTTAAGATCCCGGCCCAGCTTGGAACGGACCGCCCCCAGGGCGGTGTTGGCGATGTTCCGCCGGGGGTCGGCCACAAGGAGGATCAGGTCTCCGGGACCCGCTTCCAGGGCGGAGATAATCGCCGCTCCCTGGGCCGCGAAAAAGCGGGAGACCCCCCCCTCCAGGGCCGGGTTTGGCCCCGCCGCCACTTTCATCCAGGCCATTCCCTTTGCCTTGTAGATCTTGGCCTGGGCCTCAAGTTCCTCGATCTGTTTACGGGAATAGGGGCCGCCCATCAGGGCCGCGGGAAGCACCAGGGCCTTAACCGCCCCCCCGCCGCTATTCCCCTTGGCGGAGCGGTCCGCCTCCCCCTGGCTTAGGGCGTCCTTGAAAGCCTGAAAATCCCCGGTCTCCGCAAAGGGACTAAAATCCCGCAGGGGCAGTTCAAAGCGCAGGTCCGGTTTATCGCTGCCGTAGCGTTCCTGCGCTTCCTCCCAGGTAAGACGCCGGAATTTTGCGGGGAGTTCAAAGCCCAGAGTCTTTTTGAACACATGCCCCATGAGCCCTTCGGTCATCGAAAGCACATCCTCCCGGTCCACAAAGGACATCTCAATATCTATCTGGGTAAACTCAGGCTGCCGGTCCCCCCTGGCGTCTTCGTCCCGGTAACAGCGGGCAATCTGGAAATATTTGTCAAAACCCCCGGCCATCAGAAGCTGCTTGTAAAGCTGGGGACTCTGGGGCAGGGCGTAGAACTTGCCCGGATACAGGCGGGAGGGAACCAGGTAGTCCCTGGCCCCTTCGGGGGTCGATCTGATGAAGGTGGGGGTTTCGATTTCGTAGAAGCCCTGGCCGGTCATCCATTCGCGGACCGCGAAACTTACCTCGCTTCGCAGGCGGATACGGTTCTGCATCCCCGCGGAACGCAGGTCCAGGTAACGGTACTTGAGCCGCAGGTCTTCCCCGGCGTTACTCTCGTCCCCAATTTGAAAGGGAAGAATTTCGCATCGGTTCAGGATGGCAAGCCGCTTCACCAGGACTTCGATCTCCCCGGTATCCATACCGGGGTTTACCATATCCGCCGGCCGTTCCCTGACCAGCCCTTCCAGGGCGATACAGAATTCATTCCGCAGTTCCGCCGTTACCGCCTTGAGTTCCGCCGGCGCGTCTTCATCTATTACTGCCTGGGTAACGCCATAGCGATCCCGCAGGTTAATAAAGGATATGCCGCCGTGATCCCGTTTCCGGTTCACCCAGCCGTTCAAGACAACTGTCCTGCCGGCATCGGCCTTCCGCAGGGCGCCGCAGCCGGTGGTCCGTTTCATCAATTCCATGAATTCCACCTTCTAAAACACGAATAAATTATGGCATAGCAAGCATTTAATGTCGCTTTCAAAGGGACAATGGACTCAATATACTCCGGGGACAGAATCTATTCTATAATGAATGAAAACCGGAACAACAAATGAAAACCGGAACCGGCCCGATGGTCCCGGCCGGCTGTTAATCTCGGAGGAATCATGCAATTTGAGTTGAGTGAGGCGCTCATCAAGGATCTGCTTTTTTCGATGGAAGATCAGATGGGGAATTTTCTCCTGGACACCCGGGAGGGGGTGATCATCGGTGAGGAGGATGACGAGTTTGATCAGGTAAAAGATGATGATGAGGACCGTTATATTTCCCTGCCCGGCTGGGATTCCTCGGACGGTTTTAGGCTGATGGAACATTTCGCGGCGGGCCTGCGGAATCCGTCTATCCGGGATGAACTGGCGAGGGCTCTTAACCGGGGCAAGGGGGTGTTCCGGGCCTTTAAGGATATTATTTCCCGCTACCCGGAAACAGAAAAACTGTGGTTTAGTTTTAAAGAACGGGGCATGAGGCGGGAAATTCTGCACTGGTACAACGCCCTGCGGGAACAGTGGGGGCTTGACCGGATTGGGCTTGAGCCGGAAGAAACAGGAGACCTGGTGCTGGAGGATTTCCGTTTTCGCCTTTCCATGGACAGCGACAAAGAGGCCGCCGCCGCCCTTCACCGGGACTGCATCGAGGAGATGCGGAACTACGCGATGGAACAGGGTTTGGGGGCGGTCTATCAGGAAAGCCATTGCCGGGCCGAATGGGCATGGTCTTTTCCCGGCGATCTATCCCTGGCCGTGGAGACCGGAAGCGGGGATTTTGCCGGTTATATTGCCGCGTCCCGGCAGGGTAATGTCCTGCGAATCCATGCCCTTGAAGTACGGAGCGAGTACCGGGGTTTGGGAATTGGGGAGGATCTTTTGGCCCGGTTTATCGAAGAGGCCCGGCGGCAATTTACCGCCAAAACAGGGGCTAGGACGGCCTTTCAAATTCTTATTGATCTTCCCATGGGAAGCGAGGGTTTTTCCCAGGTACTCTACCGGGACTCCTTCAAAACCTACGCCGTCCGCTATTGTTTTAAGGCGGATGTTTAAGGCATCGGCATTTACCCTCCGGCGTTTTGTCATGGATACTTATGCGCCGGTTTTGGACTAATTTCTTCCGCGGCTGCGCTGGCCGGCATGGGGCTTAGCTAAAGCTAAGCCGCATTTGCCCAATATCTGGGGAATTTACCGGCGCTATGCGGTGCTGCATTATCTAATATACAGCCTTCGGCTGCTCTTATCGCGCAAGGGATTGGAGGGGCCCGAAGGGGCCACCGCAGCCCCGCCGGAGGCGGGACGAGGAGGCCGGAGCGGGTAAGGGACCCGCGGAGCCCCGGAAAGCCCGGTTTTTGCGGGCACACAAAAATGCGCCCAAACATAAACAAACGAAAAAAATAAACGCTGGTCCCCGCGCCGGTCTTTAGCGTTTCTGGGAGGCGGCAATCGCCGATGCCTTGGTATCCACGGTGTTAAGGATAGAGGAAAGCCGGTCCTTTTCGATAAGATCGATAAGCCGGGCTTCGGTGTAGCGTTTAGCCTCTTCGGTAAAAGAACCCACGGTAATGCAGACGCCCTTGCCCGCCTTGACCTCTTTAAGGTGGGAGTGGAAGTCCCGGACAATAAGTTCCCCGATGGAACCCTGGGTGCGGATAAACCGGAACATAATAACATCGGACCACTTGGGGGTATCCACTTCGGCCTGAATGTCCGCCCATTCGTTTTTGTTTACCTGGATATTGGTGATCTTGGTTTTCGCTTTAGGGAAGTAGGTCATGACGATCTTGCGGCACAGGGCAACAAAATCCGCCGAAGGGGCCATAAGGTATATCTGGAGGTTCCGGTTGGCGTTGAGTTCCTGGTACTTACCGATGAGCATACCCACATCCTTGTACTGGGGGGTTTCACTCTGGATAAGCTTTAAAAGGGGCAGGGCCCTCCCAATATCGTTCTTGTCAAGGTACACCCGGGCCAACTTATAGCGAAGTTCCACCAAAATATCGGGCTTAACATTCTGATGCCGCAGCCCTATCTCAAAATCCTGGATAGCCGCATCCGCCTGGTGTTGTTCCAGGTTGATAGTACCGGAAAGGAGGCAGGCCTGGGGCCCCATAACGGGGTCCGCCCGCATGTGGTTAAAAAGCCGCAGGGCCTGTTCCGCCTGATTCGCCTCGTAATAACATTCCGCCAGGATAAAGAGGGATTCCTTGTCATCCGGGGCCAGGTCTATGGCCTTACGGATATAGTTCATCGCATCCTTGGCCTTTTTCACCCGGAACAGGGAATGTCCCAGGCTGCGGAGGACCGCGGGACTCTCTGGGTCCTGTTTCCGGGCCTGGTCTAAAAGCTGGATAGCCTTTTCGTAATTTTTCCGCTGAAATTCCAGGTAGCCCAGGTTGTAATTCACCTCAAAGTTGTCCTGCCGGAAGGTCCGGGCGGTGGAAAGACCCCGGTAAGCCTCGTTGACCATGTTAAGCTTCAGCGCCGCAATACCGTAACGCAGATTCACCTCAAATTCATCAATCCCCGAGTTTCCCCCCGCCATTTCGACAAGACTCTCGTAAGTCTTCATGGCATCGGGCCAGGATTCCTCCTGGAAGTAAATATCCCCCATCTCCTCCAGGGCGCGGGGGTCCCGGGGATTCTGGCTGAGCCGTTTGGCAGCGCTCCGTAAAACAGAATCCCGCCCCCGGACCCGCCGCCGGCTTGAAGCCCCATCCTTCCCCCGTCCCACGATCGCCATGAAAACTATTATCACCACCGCCAAGCCAATAACCGCGATAAGAATGGGGAGAATAGACATCATGAACATATTATCGGCAATATCAGGACCCTTCTTCAACCAGCTTACAGGGGACAGATATACCCAGCCGGGTGAGTCAAAACGACCCATAGCCCGCCGGAATTTCGGGGAAATCTCCTATTCCCCACAGGGTAAAGGGGGGGAGCGCCGCCAACCGAATAATAGCGGGCAACGGCTCCGGTAAAGCTTTTTTTGACGCTGCTCCCCCTCGCTTCGAAGTCCTCGGGACAAACTCTCAGGGTAAACCAGGGGTTTACCCAAGTTTGCCCCTGCGGTCTTCTCCGCTACCCCCTCTATGGGTTCCCCGCTTCCATAAGGCCCTTGCCGGCGGGGGAAACTTCCCCGCATGGGTTCATCCGGGCCGTGTTCATTCGGCGTGTTCATTCGGGCCGTTGACAAAGGGCCAAAGGAAACCTAAATTCTTTGAAACATTGTGGTAAATCGCCGATAATTAAGATGGCCGGCCCCTAAAACCCGGGCCCGGTAAGCTTTTTACCCCCCGATTCATTGGTTTTTGACTGTTGGCTTCCGGTTGCCGGAGGGGGCTGGGGCTTTGTGGTATAAGGAGCAAAAGCGATGGCGGCAACTATTGGCATAAAAATTGCTAATGGCGAGTTCTATTCAATTATTGACGAGAATTCAAATGTCAAAAAACGGCTTGTGCTCACAACGGTACATGACAACCAGCGAAGCGTGCAGATCGATTTATACAAAAGCGATACCAAAACCATGGCGGATGCCCTGTATATCGGCAGCCTAGTGGTGGAGGAGATCGGGGAAAAACCAAAGGGAGACCCCTCTATCGAGATGATCATTGCTTGCGATGAGGAGGGGCATATCAGCGCGGAGGCTCTGGACCTGGATACCGGTTCCAGCGGCCAGCACCAGTACCTAAACGTATCCCTAAAATCCCTGGACGAAGATAACCGGGACCTGGATCTCCCCGATTTTGAGCTGGAACAACAGGAAAGCCCCCCCCAGGGACTCTACGAGCGGGCAAACGTCATCAAGAAACAAGAGGAGAAAAAGCAGGGAAGGCGGCTGTGGCCCCTGGTGATTATCCTCGGTGTGCTGGTGATCGCCGCTTGTCTGGGCCTGTTCTTCTTTTTTGTCCATGGGAAGGCCATTCTGGATAAGGGCGCGAATCAGGATCAAACCGAAACAAGCGCCCCGGAACTCAGGAACGCCCAGCCGGAGGTTCCGGTGGAAGCTCCCCCGGCGCCGGTCCAGGCCGTCCCGGCCCAGCCGCCCGTTCAGCCTGCCGCCCCGGTTCAGCCGCCGCCGAAGGCCGAAACCCCCAGGGAGCCGCCCCCGCTTATCCAGGCCCCGGCCCAGCCCAGGCCGGTGGCAAGGACAAGCCGGAAACGTAATCCCCCGGTCGCCTCTTACAAAGTTCCCGCCAGCATCCCCAGGAACGGGGTGGCCTACAAAATCCGCTGGGGGGATACCCTTTGGGATATTGCGGCGGCTTTCTACCGGAATCCCTGGCTTTATCCCCGGATCGCCCGGTACAATGGCATTAAAAACCCGGATCGGATCATCTCCGGTACCACAATCCGCATACCCCCAAAAAATTAGATTCCAGTCCCTGTCCATTGTACTTCTATGCCTCCTCCTCGGGTCCTGCCCCCGGGGAGGCTCGGCCCAGGAAGAATCCTTCCGTTCCTATTACCAGGGTTTTAAAGCCGCGGGGGAAAAGGCGGTCCCCTACTTTGAAAACGCCCTGAAAAGTTCCAATCCCTACATCCAACTGGCGGCGGCGGAAGAGCTGATCCTCCCCCTCCTGGGGGGAAAAGCAGAGGCCGAAGCCTTTCTTGGCCGGAAGGCCGGGGATAGGGGCTATCCCCGGCGGCCCCTCACCGCCGCCGCCCTTTACAGCCTGGACCGCTGGGAGGAGATTCCCGCCCTCTACGAAGCGGGCCGGAAACAAAGGGGAGGGGCCCCGGCGGGCCTGAGGGGGGAAAGAGGTTTCCTTCAAGAAGCCGGCCCCCTGGGGGAATCCATGGATTCCTGGGACCGGGCCCTTCTTATCATGGCCCGGCTGCGGATCGCCGAAGCCGCGGCCGAAACCGGGAGGCCGGAGGCTGCGGGGCCAGAGGCTATTGGGATGGAGGAAAGCCTCCCCGCTTACCTGTTCGCTGTTCCCCCCGGTCCGGCCCTTACCTGGATTGCGGAAGAACTCAGCCGGCTCAGTTTACTCAGCGGCCCCCTGGATTCGGTTCTGGAAGGCCGGCTGGCAGCGGCCCGTTCATCCTTCCACCGGGGTCTTACGCTGTTTGGCCCCGCCCTGGAGGAAGAACCGGGGCTTTTTTTACAGTACCCCGCCCTAATTGACGATCTGGGCCGCTGTTTCCAGTTTGCTTCCCCCGGAACCGAAGGGCTGGAACTGTTCCTGGAGTGGGAACCGCAGGCGTCTTCCCCGGCTTTACATTACCGCCTGCTCTATTATGCCGGCAGAATCGCCAGGGCCCGGGGCCTTTACCGGCGGGCAGCCGAAATATTCGAGCGGGCCCTGCCCCTGGCCCCGGACAAGAATCAGGAAGACGCCTGTATCTGGTATATCCTGGACACCCGGCTTCGGGACGGGGACGGGGAAACTGCCGGAGGGGAACTCCTCGGCCTGGTAAAAACCTGGATGCCCCGCTGGAACGATCCCCCCTATTTCAGCGACATCCTGGACCGTATCGCCCAGCGGCTGGCCTCATCGGGGCAGTGGAAATTCTTCCCGGAGTTCCTGGCCTTGCTTGAACACGGCGGGGACCCCCTCTCCGCCGCCAGATACGCCTATATCAGCGGCCGGGCCCTGGCGGAAGGACTCATCCCCCGGGGGGACGACGCGGAGAGGGAAGATCAGGTGCGGCGCTTTTTCCGCGCCGCGTATGACACGGGGACCGGGGCCCTCTACTACCGGCTTATGAGCGCCTATTTCCTGGGGGAACCCTTCCTGCCCCCGGAAGAAAAAGGGCGGTCCGGGGAAGAATCCGGGGAAAAGTTTGGGGAAGGACCTTTTCCCCGCCAGGCGGAACTGGATTTCCTGCGGGGATTCTTTGAAGAAGAGGTAGCCGCGGACCGGTACATAACGGCCCTGGCCGGGGACCTTAACCTTGAAGAAGCGCGAGTCCTGGCGGAAGCCATGGAAAAGGCCGGGGCCTATCCTGAACAGATCCGGCTGATCTCCTCCTTTTTGGGCCGGGGGGACTACCATTTTCGGCGGCGGGACATGGAACTCCTCTCCCCCCGGCCTTTCCGGGAACTCATAGAAGCCCAGGCTGCGGAAAGCGGGATAGCCCCGGAGCTGTTATACGGCCTTGTCCGCACGGAAAGCGCCTTTCAGCCGGGGATCAGTTCCCGGGCCGGGGCCCTGGGCTTAACTCAACTCATGCCCGCCACCGCCGCGGACATGGCGAACCGGATAAAAAGACGGGGCGGCCCCGACTATACGGAAAACCTCGATTTGGAAGACCCGGAGATCAACACCGCTATCGGGGCCTATTACCTGAACTACCTTCACGGTCTCCTGGATCATCCCCTGCTGGCCATCCTGGCCTACAATGGGGGCCTTAACCGGGTACGCCGCTGGCGGCGGGATCAGGCCGCCCTGCCGGGGGACCTCTTTTTGGAAACCGTTGAATACCCGGAGACCAGGGAATACGGCAGAAGGGTAATTTCCGCGGCGGCCCTTTACCGGTACCTCTATTATGACCTGAACCCTCCCCCATTTTTGGCCGATATATGTAAATAGGAGGGGTCCGTGTCCGATTCCAAATACCGTGTCATTGCTTTAAGCGCCGCCGTCCTGCTGGGACTCTGCTCCCTGGCCTTAAGCGTTACCATTCTGGGGGCAATTATGGGGCTTCCCGGCTTTGAACGGGGGCCCGGCGCCTTCCTGGCCGCCTGTTACGGGCTTTTAGCCCTTGGCATCCCCGCCTTTCTGTTCTACGCCGCCCTCATCCTGGCGGATAAGGCATGGCGGCCGGATCGTATCTTCCTCCTGGCGGTAAGCCTCTTTCCCTTTATGACCCTGGCCACGGGAGTGGTCTTTGTCCGGGACTACGAGATCAGGGCCCCCCAGTATTTCTTCCTGGAACTGGCGGGAAAAACAGGCTTTAGCTTTACCATCGCCGCCCTCACCGTCCTCGAAGTCCTTGCCATCACGGTGTTAAAACTCCTCCTCTTTCCCCAAAACCCGGCCCCGGCGGGGAACTTTCACCTGCGGTTCCGGCCCAAATTCCCCGCCCTGGGGAAAAAACCCGGAGAGAACAGGAAATATTCCCCGGTAAAGGGATCCCCCGGCCAAGGTTCCGGTGAAATTCCGGGCCAAAACCCCCGCCGGAGCCTTGCCGGAACGGGGACGGGAGAGCCGCCTCCCCTGGGGACGGAGGAAGGCCGGAGCCCCGCGGGACAAACCGCGCCGGGACCCACAGCGGAACCGGAAACAACGGAAAACCCCGGCGCGGAAACCGGCGATAAGACCGCTGGGATTGCCGGAACCTCGGAACCTGCCGGGTCCGTGGAAAACGCCGGGGTGGAGCGGGACAGCCCCGGAGCAGGAATCCCGCCGGCGGAACTGGAAATCGAACTCCCCGAAATCCGCCCCCTGGCCTCCGCCGCGGCCCTGAAAAGGCTGGAGAACGCCGGCCCCCGCGGAGATACCGGCCCCCACGAGGACGCCTCCTTCCGCGGGGGCCCGGATACCGAAGCGGAAAGCGGCCGGCCCTCCGTGGAGCTGGTATCCGTCAGACCCAGGCCCGTACCCAAAACCAAAATCCGCGGTTCCTGGAAGGTCCCCGTGGACATCCTCAACCACTACCCCGACGGGGAGTATTGGATCATTGATGAGGCCACCAGGGCCGCCGCCGTTACCCTGCGGGCAACCCTGGAGGAATTTCACATCCAGGCGGAGGTTACGGGAATCCGTAAAGGGCCGGTGATCACCATGTTCGAGATCCTCCCCGCCCCGGGGGTTAAACTCTCCAAAATCGTGAATCTCCAGGACAATATCGCCCTCAGGCTGGCCGCCTCATCGGTGCGGATCGTAGCCCCCATACCGGGAAAACACGCCGTGGGTATCGAGGTTCCCAATGCCAAACGGAATATCGTCTCGTTTAGGGAAATTATCGAAGGGGAACTTCACCGGGAAGGGAAAAGGGAGTCTCAAATCCCCGTGGTCCTGGGTAAGGACATCACCGGCGAAGCCCAGACCACCGATCTGGCCCAGATGCCCCACCTCCTCATCGCCGGGGCCACCGGTTCAGGAAAATCCGTCTGCGTCAACTCCATGATCCTCTCCATCCTCTACCAGAAAGCCCCGGCGGAATGCCGCCTCATCCTCATCGATCCAAAAATCGTGGAGCTAAAACTCTACAATGACATCCCCCACCTCTTAACCCCGGTGATCACCGAACCCAAGCGGGCATTCCAGGCCCTCCAGTACCTCATCTACGAAATGGAACGCCGCTACGCCTGCCTTGACTCCATGGGAGTCCGGGACATCAGAAGCTACAACAAACGCATCAGGGAACGGAGCATCGCCGCCGAACACCTCCCCTACATCGTGGTTGTCATCGACGAATTCGCCGATCTCATGGCCACCACCGGCAAAGAACTGGAAAGCACCGTTGCCCGCTTGGCCGCCATGAGCCGGGCCGTGGGAATCCACCTGGTCCTCGCCACCCAGCGCCCCTCTATCGACGTCATCACCGGCCTCATCAAGGCCAACATCCCCAGCCGCATCGCCTTCATGGTAGCCAGCAAAATGGACAGCCGCATCATCATCGACCAGGTAGGGGCGGAGAAACTCCTGGGCAAAGGGGACATGCTCTACGCCGGCGCTATCGACCCCTTCCCTATCCGTATGCAGGGGGCCTTCATCTCGGAAGAAGAAGTGGAAACCGTCGTCGACCACATTAAAACCCTCGGCAAGCCCGACTACATTGACGATGAAATCTTCTACGACGACGAAGACGACTCCGACCCCTCCCTCTTCAGCGACGGGGACGACCCCCTCTACGAAAAGGCCATGGAAATCGTCCTGCAGCAGGGTAAAGCCAGCGCCAGCTACATCCAGCGCCGCCTCAAAATCGGCTACAACCGCGCCGCCCGGCTCGTGGAACTCATGGAACAAAACGGCGTAGTGGGCCCCGCCCAGGGCTCCAAACCCCGGGAACTACTGCGGGCCTTTAGCTCGTAAATTCTCCAAAATAACGCTATATAGAGTCTGTCCATAATGTGTCTACATTATGGACAGACTCTAATTAAACCAATGTGGCTACGCATAACGCCGCCGTATGCCTGGACATTAAGGCTACAGCGGCCATTACGCGGTTAGGTGAAGGGAAAATTAGCAGTATTGTTGAGGGCGGCAGTGCAGGCATGGGATGAATTGATTGTTGGAAAATTATGTCATTTAAGTGGTTGTTGTACAAAAACTGAAGTTTTTGAACAACTCTATTATTTTCTTGTCCACTCGGTACTGTCCGTACTGGGACGGGTGTAAGTTCCCGCCTGTCCGCCGTTACTCTTGTAGAGATCTTCAAAGCTTTTACTTCCAAAAGAGTCAAACGTAAATTTCCCCCCCTTATCCTGCTTTTTACTGACCCGGCAAGATACAAATTGACATGAAATGGAAATGATGATATGATTGGGGAATGGAAAAGCAGGACGGTAGGAAGCTGAGTAGAACAGCGCTGGAAGAAAGACGGAG
>JAIRNB010000253.1 GCA_031258265.1 Treponema sp.
AGCTAAAGCTTGGCCGCATTAGTTCAATATCTGGGGAATCACCGGTGCTATGCACCAGCCGCAAAGCGGCGTCGTGTAATAAATTTCCTTACTGCACAGCCCCGAATGGGCTGATGCGGTTCCACGTTATTTAATATGCAGCCTGCCGGCATGGAGGCCGGCTGTGGCAATTGCTTAGGTTTTTGCAAAGCAAAAACCTAAAGCTAAAAAATGGCATGGATGCCATTTTTTAGCAGCGCAAGGGATTGGAGGGGTGCGAAGCAGCCACCGCAGCCCCGGAGGGGCGAGGAGGCCGGAGCAAAGCGGAGCCCCGAAAAGCCCGGTTTTTGCGGGCACGCAAAAATGCGCCCATAAAAAACGCAAAAAGCAAAGGCCGGTCCCCTGGCTCCATGGTCCTTGAAATTTGCTTTCCAAGGCGTGAATATTATAAGAGGATACGGCGCGGGCCTGATAAGGCGCCGTGAATTTGAGATTCCGGGGCTCCGCGCAAGGAGAACGCCATGTTAATTCCAAAGATAGAACAGCGGATAAGCCAATATCTTCACTTTTTAAAAGCCGAGCGGTACCGGGAAATTGAAAAGCTCAATTTTGAAACCATGTCCACGGAAAAGAGTATCCACAGGCCCGCGGATATTCCTCCCCAGCCCTGGGATAAAATATCCTGTCCCTGGGAATATGGCCGGGCCTGGCACTGCTACTGGTTCCATTCGCGGTTTATTATCCCTGCCGGGAGCAGGTATCCCCTTTACCTGCGGATTGTTCCCAACGCGGACTCCCTTCTTTTCCTGGACGGGAATCCCCTGGGGGCCTTTAACCCCGCCCATAAGAAGGTTAAGGTTCCGCCGGCCCTGATAGACGGGAAGGTCCACAGCCTCTATCTGGAGGCGTATGCGGGGCATCACTATCCGGGCTGCCATCCCTTTGAGGGGGGGAAGATTCTCTTTACCCTGCAGCGTCAGATTCCCGCCTATCCCAATATTTTTGAGGGGGGCGATCTGGTGGAGCGGATAGAACCGGTGTACGGTCTCTACTACGATGCGGCCTGTCTTTTTGACCTGGCAAAGACCCTGCCCGCCAATTCCCTGCGGAAGGCCCGGATTCTAAAGGGTCTTTACGATGCCCTGATGAAGCTCCGCTTCGATTCCCGGGGGGAAACCCTGGAAAGGGAGGCGGCCCTGGCTTCCGAAGAACTCGTCCCCCTGCTGCAGGCCAGGAACGGTCCCACGGTCCCGGAAATTCACCTTATCGGCCATGCCCACATTGACCACGCCTGGCTCTGGCATATCGCGGAAACGGAGCGGAAGGTTGCCCGGACCTATATCAACATGATCCGCCTGGCGGAAGAATACCCGGATTTTGTGTTTATCCAGACTCAGCCCGCCCAGTTGGAGATCGTCAAACGGGATTACCCGGAAATTTTTGACGCCGTTAAGGAAGCCTACCACAAGGGAAATTGGGATCCCAACGGGGGCATGTGGGTGGAGGCGGACTGCAATATTTCCGGCGGGGAATCCCTGGTCCGTCAATTCCTGGTGGGGAAACGGGCAAACTGGGAAATGTTGGGCTGCGAGGCGGATACCCTCTGGCTTCCCGATGTCTTTGGCTATGCGGCGGCCCTGCCCCAAATTCTGGCGGGCTGCGGGATAAAATATTTTGTTACCAGCAAGATCAACTGGAATGATACTACCCGTTTCCCCTACGACACTTTTATCTGGCGGGGTATCGACGGCACGGGAATCAAGACCCATTACATCTCCTCCCGGCTGCGGGGTTACAACGGCAAGGTGGGTCCCGAATTCCTGGCGGAGATCTGGGATCAGATTCAGCACAAGGAGATTCAGGACCAGGCGATTAACTCTGTGGGGGAGGGGGACGGCGGCGGCGGTACTGTCCGGGGAGACCTGGAAATGGCGAAGCGCCTGGCGGACCTGGAGGGGGCCCCCAGGGCGAAGTGGAACAAGGTTTCCCCCGCCCTGGACAGTATTTTCGGCCCCGAGGGTGTACTGAATTGGCCTGAATGGCGGGGGGAACTGTACCTGGAATTGCACCGCGGAACCTATACCAGCCAGGCCAGGACCAAACGCTGGAACCGCCGCCTGGAATTCGCCCTGCGCCATACGGAGGCCCTCTTTTCCATTGCTTCCCTCAAGGGCTGGGCCAGCTACCCCCACGAGGAACTCCTGAAAAACTGGAAGGTCCTGCTGACCAACCAGTTCCACGACATTATCCCCGGTTCATCCATCAACCGGGTGTACCAGGAGGCGGAGGAAGCCTACAAGGGGATTGAAGATTCCCTGGCGGCGATTACCGCCTCCCTGCAAAAAACGGTACACGCCAAGGGCCCCGGCGAACCAGTCCTTACCTTGTTTAACAGCCTTTCCTGGGGCCGGGAAGATCCGGTCTTTGTGCCCGCCTCCCTCCTGGGGCCCCATCTCCGGGGCCTGCGCCCCGCCGGCGGCGATCCAAACCGGGATTACCATGCGGGCTTCTCGTTTGACGCCGATATGGCCAGGGCGGACGGTAATTTTTCCGTCCAGTATTTTGAAAACATCGACGGCGAGGAAACGGCGGTCTTCTTCCCCAAACTGCCGCCCCTGGGCTGGGTCCATTTTGTAAGCGGGGAAGATGTAGGCAGTCCGCCCTTTGAATACCACGGCTACGCCCTGGATACTCCCTTCTACTACATCCGCTTTGATGATTCGGGAACAATCCTGGGTATCCGGGACAAGAACCAGGGCCGTGAACTGGTCCGCGAGGGCGGCCGCTTTAATTACTTTGTAAGCGCCCAGGATTTGCCGGTCCTCTGGGAAGCCTGGGATATTGACGCCGATTGGACCGCGTATCTGGAAAAAGAAACCCGGCTCCAGTCCACCAGCATCGTTACCATGGGAACTGAATGTTGTATCCTGCGCCGGACCTACCTTACCGGAAAAGCTTCAACCTTAACCCAGGACATGATCACCTATACAAAAAACCGGCGCATTGATTTTGTTACCCGGGTGGACTGGCACGAAAGGCGGCGGCTCCTCAAAGTCTGCTTCGATAGCAGCATAGATGCGGCCCAGATTCGCTGTGAAGTTCAATACGGCCATCTCCTGCGGAATACCCACAAGAATCTGCCCCAGGACCGGGCGATGTTTGAGATCTGCGCCCATAAGTGGATTTCGCTGGAGGAGGCCGGATCGGGGCTGGCCCTGCTCAACGACTGTAAATACGGCCACGATGTTTCTGGCGGGAACATCCGCCTTACCCTGCTCCGCTCCCCCACAGCCCCGGATCCGGAGGCGGATCAGGGACGCCATGCCTTTACCTATTCGCTGCTCCCCTTTGAAGGGTCCTTTGCCCAGTCCGGAGTGGTGAGGGCCGCCTACGAACTCAACGCCCCGCTGTCCTGGGAATGCGGCCCCGGCGGAAAAGAGAAGGGGGAAGAGAAAGCGAAAGGGGAAGAAGAAGCCCCCCCGGCCGCGGTTTCCCTTACCGGGTCCCCCGCCGATGCCTCCGGCTGGGTGGAAACGGAGCCGCCCGGTTACTCCCTGCTTTCGATAGACAACCCCGCAGTAATACTGGAGTGCCTCAAGGCTCCGGAACTCCCCTTCGGCCTGACAAAGAAAAAGAAAGACCGGGCTCTGACGCTTAGGCTCTATGAAAGCCTGGGAGGTCATTGCCGGGCCGCCATCCATTTCAACTCCACCGGGGAGAATGTCCCCGGCAAACAGATCTCCGGGGCCTGGGAAACAGACATGCTGGAACGGCAGAAGACAAACCTGCACCATGCGGGGAACGAGATTTCCCTGGAATTCCGGCCCTTCGAGATCAAAACAGTATTAGTGGAGTTTTGGGGGAACACCTAAGC
>JAIRNB010000267.1 GCA_031258265.1 Treponema sp.
TCCAGGACAGGGTAATTTATTTGGCCTTTGCCGCTATAAAGGTCCAAACCGAATTTGTGTTTTTATCGATCCATGTCTCAAGAATCATCACGTTTACCAATTCACCTTCACTTTTTGTAACATTACCCGTCAATTTACCACCGTCCACATCGACAACTTCATTGAAAACCATTATCGACAGCATCGGCAAAAGTGAAACAATTGCGGCCTCGTAGGAAGCCGTGTATGTTTTTTGAAACGATCCCTTGTTCCCTGAATATCCCACCCCTGCCAAAAAACCAGGAATATCGGCGTTATGGTCCTTAACCCAGATGGGGACACCATTTTCGATGCCTTTTCCCCGATCGCCGTCTTATATCAAATTTATATCAAATATTATATATATTTATATCTTATATGTCAATAGATATTACAAGAAAATGTATCAATATTGATATAATTTGAGGGTGTTGAATTTTCCACGCTGGGCGAGGTTTTCGTGCAGCCGGCACTATATATGGTATGTTTGTCTTAATACACACTAGATATAGCGTACTGTTGGGAATTGTCTACCTGCATTAATACAAGATGAGCCTGGAAAAACTGGTAATCGACAATATCAAGCGGATCCGAAAAGAGAAAAGAATAACGCAGGAAAAACTGGCCGAAGCCTGCAATACCGCTACCAGCTATATAGGCTTGATGGAAACCTATCGCCACGCGCCGAAACTTTCGACCATCGAAAAGATAGCCCATGCCCTGGAAATTGAACCCATTGTCCTATTCCGGGCCCCCCGGCCATCTTCGGATTCGGAGCGCGAGGCGGAAATGTCCCGCCTAAAAACTTCTATCCTCAACGCCATCGAACAGGAACTTGACCATATTTTACGTTCACAAATTTAGGGCACCGGTAGAACTTCATTTTTTTAAGAGGCTTTCAAGTTCAGTGGAACTTAGGGGGGGCAGCCGGGTTTCTGAAAAAGTTAGATATTGGACTTGTTCAAGAACCCGGTTAGCTCTCTCACAAGTCTTCCAAAAACCACGGAATTCTAACAAAATCCGCGTTTTTTGTTGTTTTTAAGCGGTTGTTATTCAAAACTAAAGCCAATCCCACAACCTTCTAGGGATCATTCAACCGGGTTATTTTCGCATAAGCCCTTATCAGCTTGGGACAAGACTCCTTTTACCGTGTTTAATGGCAGCCCGGCAAGTTTTGCAGATCTTCACCTTTAATCCGCCGGACTCCTGCTCATATAGAATTTTAACATTACTCCGTTTACATACCGGACATTCTCCCCTGCCCTGGGATACCAGAGTCCGGATTCCCTTACCTCTATGCGCCTTCGACATACCAGTCCCCTATTTAGATTCCGCCGCATTCGCGGTTTTCTTATTTGCGGCCTTCGTTTTAGCCTTCGCGTCCTTCTTCGCTTTCTTATCGTTTTCGATGTCCAATTTGTAATCCACCAGCTCCAGAATGACCATCTCCGCCGCATCTCCCTGCCGCTCGCCAAGCTTGATGATCCGGGTATAACCACCGGGCCTGTCCTTCATCCGCGGACCAATATTGGTAAAAAGTTTGGCCACCATCCCTTCATCATACAAGCGGCTGGAGACGATACGCCGGTTATGAACCGAATCCTCTTTAGCGCGGGTAATAAGCTTTTCCGCACTGCGCCGAATTTCCAAGGCCTTTGCCTTGGTTGTTCTGATCCGCTCATGGTGAAACAGGGAAGTTACCATACTACGGTGAAGGGCCTTGCGATGGGCCGAAGTCCGTTCAAGGGGGTTAAAGCCTCTTCTATGCTTCATCTTCTACTTCCTTTTGCGGGGCAACCCTTACTGCCCTTTTAAGCTGGCTGACATCCGTAATCCCCAGGCTCAAATTCCATTCCTTGAGCTTTTCCTTAATTTCCTGGAGGGATTTCTTTCCAAAATTCCGGGTCTTAGCAATATCGTCTTCGGTTTTCCGCGTCAACTCCCCAATGGTCTTGATATTGGCGTTTTTAAGACAGTTGGAAGATCGCACCGATAGTTCCAGCTCCTCGACGGGGGTATTGAGAATCTGCCGGACCCGTTCATCATCCTCATCAAAATCTTCATCGGAACCAAAAGAATTTTCATCAAAATTTATGAATACCGAAAAATGATCCTTGGCGATTTTCGCCGCTTCCGCCAGGGCGTCATCGGGCCTTACGGTACCATCGGTCCAGACCTCCAAAACTAGTTTATCGTAGTCCGCCCGCTGTCCTACCCGTGTGGGCTCTACGGCGTACTTAACCTTTTTGACAGGGGAAAAAATAGCATCCAGGGGAATAGTGCCAATCACATCCACATAACGTTCATTAACCTCAGACGGCACATACCCCCGGCCAAGATCAATCTGGATTTCAACCTCCAACTTAGCATTATCCATCAGGGTCATCACATGCTGACCGGTACTCAATACCTCCACCTGTCCTGTCCGGGCAAAATCATCACTCTTGATTCCTCCCTTGCCCGACCATTCATAGAGAAGTATGTCCTGCTCCGTACCTTCGGGAAGCTTAAGACGGATCTGTTTAAGGTTGTTTATAACTTCCAAGGTATCTTCTACCACATTGGGGATTGTCTCAAACTCGCTGGACACGATATGCGCCGTCCCCGCTTCATTGTAAGAGGCGACTTTAATCGCCGTAATCGCATACCCCTGAATAGACGAAAGGAGAACCCTGCGAAGAGTATTACCTACTGTTGTACCGAATCCCGGTTCAAAAGGAGCGGCAATAAATTTACCGTAATTCTGCTTCAGATCACCATGCTCAAAGGTAATACCTTTAGGACGTTTGAATCCTTTAAGAAGGTTCTTTCGGGCCATGGCCACTCCTTACTTAGAATATAATTCAACAATCATCTGTTCCTTGATATCCGCCAAATCGGTAATATCACTGCGACGCGGCGCAGCAAGGAACTTGCCTTTTAATGCGTCAGGGTCCAACTGCAGCCAGGGCATAACCCCGGACTTGCCATATTCCTTCAACGCATCTTTAAAAACCGCCAGTCCTTTGCTGGCTTCTATAACAGAAATTTCATCCTCCGGTTTGACCAAATAAGAAGGGATATTAACCCGTTTCCCATTTATCGCCACATGACCATGGAGTACAAGCTGCCGGGCCTGACTCCGGGAAGAAGCCAGGCGAAGCCGGTACACCACATTATCCAAACGGCGCTCCAGAAGTACAAAAAGATTTTCACCGGTGATCCCGGTCATGCGGAGGGCTCTCTCAAAAAACAGGCTGAACTGCCTCTCCTGCATTCCGTAGATCCTCTTGAGTTTCTGCTTTTCCCTGAGCTGAATACCATAATCAGAACGCTTACCCGCCCGTCCCTTGGGATCTTTCCCCGGGGCCGGCCGTTTTCTATTGATCGGGCACTTATCGCTCTTACAACGATCCCCCTTAAGCATCAGTTTTTTCTGCTCAGCCCGGCACATTCGGCACACCGGCCCGATATATCTAGCCATTACATTCCCCCTTAACAGGCCTATATGCGGCGGGTTTTCCGCGGCCGACAGCCGTTATGCGGAATCGGCGTCACATCATTAATAGATTTCACCTTAATACCCAGCACCCCCAACTGCCGAATAGCCGACTCCCGGCCAATTCCCGGGCCCTTAACATACACATGGACTTCCCGTAAGCCTGCCTGCATTGCCTTTTGGGCCGCGGTTTCCGTCACAGTCTGGGCGGCAAAGGGAGTTGATTTTTTAGCTCCGCGGAATCCAAGCCCGCCGGAACTGGCCCACGAAACCGCATTCCCCATCAAATCGGTAATAGTAACAATGGTATTGTTGAAAGTAGCCTGAATGTATACATTCCCTTCATATACCGACTTCTTTTCTTTCCGCTTCTTGGTATTAGCAGCCACTCTATCCTCCGTAGCCAAAGGTCCAAGCGCCGCACTAGGCGCCACATTCTGAACCGTTCAGCCTGCTATTTCTTTTTCCCGGCAACCGTCTTTTTCTTGCCTTTGCGGGTACGGGCATTCGTCCTGGTCCTCTGGCCCCGGAGAGGCAGCCCTTTGCGGTGGCGCAGACCCCGGTAACAGCCAATATCCATCAATCGCTTAATATTCAGGGCAATCTCGGTACGCAGACGGCCTTCAACCTTGTAATCACCCTCGATAATCTGCCGCAGTTCATTCAACTCTTCCTGGCTAAGATCGTTGATCTTCCGCTGGGGATCGAGTTTTGCCTTTTCACAGATTGCATCCGCGCTGGCTCTGCCAATCCCATAGATATAGGTCAGAGCGATATTCGTATGCTTATTCGGGAGGTCCACCCCCACTAAACGCGCCATAGCAACTCCTGTTTGGTACGGCCCCAGGACCGTACAGTTACAGCGAACTCATAATAAAATCTCATAATCGATCATCCCTGCTTCTGTTTATGCTTGGGATTCTGACAAATAATACGGATTATCCCATTTCGTTTGATAACCTTGCATTTGTCACAGATCGGCTTTACACTGGTACGGACTTTCATCCCTTTACTCCTTGCTATTCCCCTAACAATCTTGAAAAATTACGGGTAAATACTTATTAGACCCGATTTTGGCGCCTCCGTCAATCCGGCGCCTTCTTCTATAGGTTCCGCCCCCGAAGCCGGCCCCGCCGGGTAAGCCCATCGTGGTGGTGCATTTTAAGCAGCCCCTCAACCTGGCTCATGGTATCCAGGTCTACACCGACCAGGATCAGCAGGGAAGTACCCCCCATCAGGTAGGAAATCGATGAGGGAAACCTAAAAACCAACTGGATAATAGTCGGAGTAACCGCAATTAAGGCCAAGTACAGGGAACCGGGCAGGACAATCCGGTTAAGTATCTTGGTCAGGTACTCCTCAATCCGTTCCGTCCGGATGCCGGGTATGGAACCCCCATTTTCCCGAATTTGCTTGGCTATCTCAATGGGGTTAAGGCTCACCTGGGTATAAAAATATGCAAAAAAGATAATAAGAAGCACATACAGGATATTATAGAGGGGGCCCCGGGGATTCAGCGCCTGGGATACCACCAGGGACACGGTACTCAGCCAGGGCCAGGGCATACTTCCGCTCATATTAGAGGCAATCTGCAAAGGAAAAGTAAGGATCGTAGAGGCGAAGATTACCGGAATAACACCCGACGGGTTGATCTTAAAAGGAATATAGGTATTCTGGGCGCCGTACATCCGGCGGCCCACCACCCGTTTGGCATAATTAACCTGTATCTTCCGCTGGCCCTGTTGCTCAAAGACCACCAGGGCGACCACCGCCACAAAGACCACAAACACCACAATCACGGAAACCAGGTTAAGGTCCCCGTTCCGTACCCCCCGGCCCAGCTCATAAAGGGCCTGGGGCAGACGAGCCACGATACCGGCAAAAATGAGAAGGGAAATCCCATTTCCAATTCCCCGCCGGGTGATCTGTTCACCGACCCACATAAGAAACATGGTTCCGGTGGTTACTGTCACGATAGCTATAAAACCAAAGAGGAATATTTCCCTTCCCCCGGGAAGGCTGGGAAAAAGAAGAACATTATAACCCCTGTTGATTATATACCGGGCATATTGGATAACGGCGAAAGCCTGGATGATACACACCCCCACCGTACCCAGCCGCTGGTAGCTCTGTATCTTTTTCCGTCCCCCCTCTTCCTGGGATATTTTTTTAAGGCTGGGAAACACAATCAGAAGAAGCTGCATGATGATCGACATGCTGATATAAGGCATGATCCCCAGCATGAACACGGAAAAATTAGAGAAAGCGCCGCCGGCAAATAAATCCAGGTAGTCTACGATTGGATTACCGGAATTCGCTTCGGCAAGAATATAGGCGGAAAGCACCCGTGCGTTGATCCCCGGGATGGGAAGCACCGCCCCAATACGGAACACCACCAGCATCAAACTGGTGAAGAAGATCCGTTCCCGCAGTTCTTTTACTCTAAAAATACCAATCAATGGATTAGCCATGGATTATTCCTGCTTTTCGGGCATCTTGCCGCCGCCCAAGGAAACTGATCCTCCGGCTTTTTCAATTTTCTCTTTTGCGGCCGCGGAAACCAAGGAGACCGCAAAGGTAAGATTCTTGGTTATGTCCCCGTTGCCAAGCACCTTAACCGGGGCGGTTCCCTTTACGAGTCCTTTCTTAATCAGGCTTTCAAGATTCACGGTCTCCGAAGCCCCGTAACACCTCTCGATCTCCCCCAGGTTGACAATTTGCACTTCTTTCTTAAAGGGATAATTGGAAAAACCCCGCTGCGCCAAACGACGGTACAGGGGCATTTGGCCGCCCTCAAAACCTATATAGGTCTTCCCGCCCGACCGGGATTTTTGCCCCTTGTTTCCCTTGCCTGCGGTAGTACCGCGGCCTGACCCCTGACCACGGCCTACAATCCGTTTCTTTTTATTAGCGCCTTCGGGGGCATGTAAATTAAAATCATGCATTTCTATCTCCTCACTCCAGCCACCCTTAAGCGTTAGGAAGCTCTTCCACGGAAACCAGATGGGAAACCCTTTTCACCATGCCCCGCACGGCGGGAGTCGCCTCAAGTTCATTTGTCGAACCAATTTTCCGCAGCCCCAGGGAACGTACCGTTGCCCTCTGTTTAGGGAGGGCTTTAATGACGCTCCGGGTCAAGCGAATCCGAATTTTCTGCGCCATACCATCAACCCCACAACTCGCCTAACGACTTGCCCCGGTTCTTGGCAATCGCCTTTGCGTCCATCAGTTTCCCAATTCCACTGAATGTCGCCTTAACCACATTGTATTGGCTTGAAGCGCCGGTAGATTTACTCAGCACATCGGTAACGCCCCCGGCCTCCATGATCGCCCGAACCGGGCCGCCGGCAATGATCCCCGTTCCGGAACACGCGGGTTTCAAAATAACCCGGGAAGCCTTAAACATCCCGATTATTTCATGGGGAATAGTCCCATTTTTCACGGGCAGTTTCATCATATTCCGCTCCGCCTTATCAATACTTTTACGGATCGCCTCGGAAACATCATTCGCCTTGCCAAAGCCATAACCCACATTGCCTTTCCGGTCTCCAATGACCGTAAGGGCGGAAAACGAAAATCTGCGGCCGCCTTTTACGACCTTGGCGGTCCGGTTCAGCTTTACCAGTTTTTCGATATATTTCTTATCGGCTCCGTCCCGGTTCCGGTCCCGGCCGTCCCGCCGTCCCCGGCCTTCAAAACGCCTGCCTTCACCGCCGTATTCCGTACCACCTTTGACAAGTTCCGCCTTAGCAGCAGGTTCGGTTTTAATCTCTGAATCACCTTTGGAGACCGGTCCCCCGCTGGTAAGCAGCCCGGAATCCTTATCTTGTCCGTCTTCCATTTCGCCCCCTAGAACCGGACCCCGGCTTTCCGGGTCCCATCGGCTAACGCTTTAATCACTCCATGATAGAGATACCCATTTCTGTCAAAAACAACAGTGGTGATATTCTTTTCCAGGAGCCGTTTCCCCATTTCTTCCCCAAGCTGCCCTGCCCCTTCCACCGTCACTTTAAACCCCCTGAAGGCTTCTTCCAGGGTGGAAGCGGAAACCAGGGTATGTCCCTTGGTATCATCAATGACCTGTACCGACAGGGCCCGGTTACTCCGAAATACGGTCATCCGGGGCCGGTCAGAAGTACCGGAGATCCGCTTGCGGATGTGGACCTTCCTCTTCAACCGTTTCCGGTCTTTTTCAAGCATTTTTCGCAGCATTGCCTTAACAACTCCTACAACGATTGCATGAGCAATCTCATCGAATTATTAACAGAGAAACCTTTTGGGGATTCCCTCAAATAAACAGCCCCACTATTTAGCGCCTGCCCATAATGCGTCTACATTATAGACAGATTCTATTTAACGCCTGACTTACCGACTTTTCTTCTGATCTGCTCATCATCGTAACGAATGCCTTTGCCCTTGTAAGGCTCGGGAACGCGGAGCTTTCGGATCTGGGAAGCAAATTCCCCCACCTGCTGTTTACTGATCCCGCTGATCACAACTTTACCCTGTGCATCCGCGGTAACAGCAAGCCCGTCAGGAATACCAACATACACATCGGACGAATAGCCCAGGCTCATGCTAAGAATTTTACCCTGCACTTCCGCCCGGTAACCAACCCCGGTAATAATAAGAGATCTGCTAAAGCCGGAGGAAACCCCAATCACCATGTTATTAAGCAGATTCCTATAGAGTCCGTGGTAGGCCATGGTTTGCTTCTCTTCGTTCAAACGGCCCACAACAATTTCTTCACCCTTATCCTCGAAAGTAACCACCGGATGAAATTTCTGAGTGAGTTTTCCCTTTGGGCCTTCTACAGTCATAACATCGTCCTGAAAGCTGACCTTAACGCCTTTAGGAACTTTGACCGGTATTTTCCCGATACGTGACATAAGTACCCCTCACCAAACCGTACAGATAATCTCGCCGCCTACCCTTTTTTCAGCGGCCTTTTTGCCGGTAGTCACCCCCATGGATGTGGAAACAATAAGGGTACCGTATCCGTTATAAACCCTGGGCATACCTTTATAACCCATATATACGCGGCGACCGGGCTTGGATACCTTTTCGATACCGTGAATTATCGGGATAGTCTGTTCGTCGTATTTCAGGAATACCCTGATCACGTTAGCGCCATCCTGGTTCGCCTTCTTAAAATTCTTGATATATCCCTCTGTCTTCAGAATCTTGACAATTTCAAGTTTGAGCTTGGAGGTAGGGATATCAACCTTTTCGTGCTTTGCCATTCCGGCATTCCGGATTTTGGTCAGCATGTCCGCAACAGGATCAGAAACACTCATCCTTGTTCTCCTGCCTTACCAGCTTGATTTAGTGACGCCGGGAATAAGACCCTCGCTCGCCAGCTTGCGGAAACAAAGACGGCACATTTCATACTTCCGCAGATACCCCCGAGCCCTTCCGCAGATTCTGCAGCGGTTCACTTTTCTTGTTTTATATTTTGGCGTCCGCAACGCCTTAATGATCATCGCTTTTCTTGCCATGGTACCTCCTACCTCCGGAAAGGCATGCCGAACTTACCAAGGAAAGCCTTGGCCTCCGCATCCGTCCTTGCGGTGGTTACAATAACGATATTGAGTCCGGCAACCCGTTCAATTTTATCAAAGTCGATTTCGGGAAAAATAATCTGTTCTGTAATGCCCAGGGAATAATTTCCATGCCCGTCAAAGGCATTTTGATTGATCCCCCTGAAATCCTTAACCCGGGGAAGAGCCACATTCACAAGACGGTCCAGAAATTCGTACATCATGGTGCCCCGCAGCGTCACCTTGGCGCCGATTTCCTGACCGGTTCTAATCTTGAAATTGGCAATACTCTTCCGGGCCTTGGTTTTAACGGCCTTTTGACCGGTAATCAGGGTAAGATCATCGATCGCAGCATCCAAGAGTTTCTTGTTCTGTAAAGCTTCACCCACACCCATGCTCACCACGATTTTTACCAGCCGCGGGACCTGCATGGCCGAAGTATAACTAAACTCCTTAAAGAGTTCCGGGGCCACCGAGTCCCGGTATATTTTTTTTAGCCTTGGTTCGTAATCACTCATCACAAAGCCTCTCCGCATTTTTTACAAATCCTGGTTTTATTAAACTTTCCTTCAGGATTTTTTTCCAGTTTATACCCAATCCGGGTGGGACCGCATTTCTTGCATACAACCATCACATTGGAGCTGTGGATTGCGGCCTCAATCTCCACAATCCCCCCCCGGTCCTGCTGATTCCGGCGTTTTCTTGCCTTTTTGACAATATTCACCCCCTCCACAACAACCCGGTCCTTATCACGAAGTATTTTCAATATCCGTCCGCGCTTACCCTTGTCTTTACCGGCAATCACCTGGACGGTGTCTTCTACCTTTAATTTAAATTTATGAACCGCTTCAGCCATGATTAACTCCTAGAGCACTTCGGGGGCCAAGGATACGATCTTCATGAAGTCGCCCCTTTCCCGCAGTTCCCGGGCTACCGGCCCGAAGATACGTTTTCCCTTGGGATTAAGTACCGCGTCAATTATGACACAGGCATTGTCATCGAAACGGATATAAGTACCGTCGGACCGGCGGTATTCCTTGTGAGTCCTTACCACCACCGCCTTTTCAACGGAACCCTTCTTGATTGTCGATGTAGGAAGGGCATCCTTCACCGCCACAACGATAATATCACCAATCCCGGCATATTTCCGTTTGGAACCGCCCAGAACTTTGATACACTGCACTGTTTTAGCCCCTGAATTATCCGCCACATTCAGGAACGTTTCCACCTGAACCATTTTTTCGCGCTCCCCGTGTCCTACTTCGCCCGCTCAATAATTTCCGCGAGTTTCCAGCATTTTTCCCTGCTGATGGGCCGACATTCAATAACCTTAACCCGGTCGCCCGTCTTCGCGTCATTAGTCTCATCGTGGGCCTTAAGTTTCTTAATCCGCCGCACGTATTTTTTATATAAAGGATGAAGGGCGGTCGTCTCCACGGCAACCACAATAGTCTTCTCCATCTTGTCGCTTTTTACGATTCCGACAAATTCTTTCTTGGTCTTAACCGCCGCTTCCGCCATTATTTCGCCTCCGCCGCCGGCGGCCGTTCCGCAATTTCATGCTGCCGGATCAGGGTATTAAGCCGCGCAATCTGCCGGCGCATGGTACGTTTCTGCAGGGGGTTATCCACATGACCAATAACCATCTGGAACCGGAATTCCATGTACTTCCGGTTAAGTTCATCCCGTTTTGCTTTAAGCTCGGGAAAGCTTAGAGTCTTAAATGAATTCTTCATATTCTTTCTCTTTTCCTGCAGCCGCCTAAATACCCAGTTCCATATCAGAACGGGCCACAAACTTAGTCTTTATCGGAAGCTTGGACCCTGCCAAGGTCATTGCTTCCTCCGCAATCGCCTTTTCAATTCCGCCAAGTTCAAACATCACCGTTCCGGGTTTTACCACCGCGACCCAATATTCCGGAGCGCCCTTCCCCTTGCCCATGCGGGTTTCCGCCGGTTTCTTAGAATAAGGTTTATCGGGATAGATCCGAATCCAAATTTTACCGCCCCGTTTAACATGACGGTTCAGGGCAATACGCGCCGCTTCGATCTGCCGGTTGGTGATCCACATACGATCCATTGCCACCAGGGCATAATCCCCAAAGACTACCCTGTTACCCCGGGTAGCATTTCCGGGCATATTACCACGCTGTACTTTACGGAATTTGACACGTTTAGGGCTCAGCATAGCTAACTCCTTGCCCCCATACCTACGCGATCCCGCCGTTTGCGTATCAGGGCGCCGGCATCTTCTTTCGGCTCTTTACCGTATTTCATGCCATTGTAAACCCAGACCTTCACACCGATAGAACCAAAGGTGGTATGAGCTTCGGCAAAGCCAAAATCAATATCCGCCCGAAGGGTATGCAGGGGTATCCGCCCTTCCTTGGCTTCCTCGGTCCGGGACATCTCCGCCCCCCCAAGCCGGCCGGAAAGCCGTACCTTAACACCCTGGGCATTCCCCTTTTTTATAGCGTTGGTTATGGCCTGCTTCATAGTCCGCCTGAAGCTTGAACGGGCCAGAAGCTGACGGGAAATGTTCTGGGCGATGATCTGGGCATTGTTATCCGCGTTCCGTACTTCTTTAATTTTTATTTGGATTTTTTTGCTAATGTGTTTCTGCAGCTCCGCCCCGATCTTCTCGATATTGGCGCCCTTTAGGCCGATGATAACCCCCGGCCGGGCGGTATGAATGGTAATGGTAATCCGCTGGGGATGCCGGATAATTTCCAGTTCCGCAATATCGGCGCCTTTGGTTTCAGGCATACCCATAATAAAAGCCCGCAGCTTAATATCCTCGTGAAGGGTATTGGCATATTCCTTTGGGTCCGCATACCACCGGGAACCCCAGGTTTTATTTATTCCAAGCCGCAACCCGATTGGGTTTACTTTTTGTCCCACCTTATTCTCCCGCCTTTAACGCGAACCGGAGGCCCGCGCGGTTTCATCCACTACCACTGTGATGTGGCACATCCTTTTAAGGAGCATATCGGCCCTGCCCCGGGCACGAAACCAAATCCGTTTCATCCGGGGACCCTCATCAACCAGTACATCCCGTACATAGAGCATATCCTCGTCAAGCCGCTTGTTTTGCCCCAGGGCGGCGGCGGCGGCGGATTTCACCGTTTTCCCGATAAGCCGGGCCCCTTTGTGGGGCATATTTTCAAGCAGGGAAATCGCCTCCGGATAAGACTTGCGACGAATCATATCCGCCACAGGCCGAAGCTTAAAGGGCGATGCGATAAGATATTTGCTTATGGCCCTATAGCCGCTTTTTTTCGCCATCTTTCGTTCCTGTTACTTTGCCGCTTTTTTGTCCGAACCGCCATGACCACGGAAAATCCGGGTAGGAGCAAATTCGCCAAGCTTATGGCCTACAAGGTTTTCCGTGATATACACCGGAATCCAAGTTTTCCCGTTGTATACGGATATAGTCCCGCCGACCATTTCAGGGATGATGGTGGAACAGCGGGAATAGGTCTTAATCATTTTCCTATCCCCCACCTTGCTTATTTCCAACACCTTCTTGTACAGGCCCTTCTCAATAAAGGGCCCCTTCTTAATGGACCTTGACACCCTTAACTCCTCACAGAATTCCCCGGCGCATGCAGCGCCGGCGTTCCCTACTTTTTCTTGCCGCGACTCACAATAAACCGGGATGACGGTTTATGCTTTTTCCGGGTTTTGTACCCCTTGGTAGGCTGGCCCCAGGGACTTACCGGGTGAATACCCTTGTTCTTTCCCTCACCGCCCCCATGAGGGTGATCCACGGGATTCATAGCCATACCGCGAACCGTGGGCCGCACACCCAGCCAGCGTTTGCGGCCCGCCTTACCCAGGGAAACGTTCATGTGATCTTCATTGCCCACCACGCCAATCGTGGCGGAACACTTTTTAAAGACCATCCGCATCTCACCGGAGGGGAGCTTAACTGTTACGTAATCCCCTTCTTTGGCGGCAATAAGGGCTCCCGCCCCCGCAGACCGGGCCATTTGCCCACCCCGGCCCAGGGTAAGTTCGATATTATGAACGGTAAAACCGAGGGGTATGTTTTCCAAAGGCAGGGCATTCCCAATTTCGATGGGCGCGTTAGGACCACTGATAATCCGGGCGTTCACCACCAGCCCTTTGGGGGCGATAATATAACGTTTTTCGCCGTCTACATACTTGATTAAGGCAATATTTGAACTACGGTTAGGGTCATATTCTATAGACGCTACCTTACCAGGGATGCCCACCTTATCCCGCTTAAAATCAATGGTACGGTACAAACGCTTATGGCCGCCGCCCTTATGACGCACACTGATACGTCCCCGGGAATCCCGGCCCGCTTTCTCCGGCCGGCCGGATGTAAGGGACTTTTCCGGTTTTACATGCTTGGTAAGTTCAGAGTTATCCAGGCTGGTCCACTGCCGCATCCCCGCGGTAATGGGTTTGTATGTCTTGATCCCCATTTTTCCCTATTCCCCTACACGCCTTCAAAAAGGCTGATTTTCTCGTCCTTGGCAAGCCTGACAATTGCTTTTTTCCAGGAAGATGTTAGTCCCGCGCGGTTACGCTGCCTCTTGGGCTTCCCCCCCACCCGCATGACGGTACAGGATATGGGATGCACATTAAAAAGCCGCCGGACCGCCTCTTTAATGTCTATTTTGGAAGCCCGGGGATCCACTTTGAAAACATACTTTCCCTCTTCCCGCAGGATATTGGCTTTTTCGGAAAGGACCGGCTCAATGAGGATAGCCTCATAGTTGATCATTCAACAGCCTCCTGGGTTTCCCCGGCATAAAACCCGCTTAAATTCTTTGCCGCGGTCTCAAGCATCAGCACCCGGCGCCCATAAAACAAATCGTGGGCGGAAAGGCGGGTATAGGAAAGATAGGAAAGCCAGGGGATATTGGCGGCCGCCTGTTTAAGTTTAGGATCATCATCCTTGAGTACCAGCACGGTCCGCACGTTATCGCCAAAATTTTTCAGCAGCCCCACCAGATCCCTGGTTTTTCCCGAATCAACCGAAAAATCTTCCACGATTTTTAGGGTATCACTTTGGGCCTTGAGACTTAAAATGCTTTTAATCGCCAAGCGCTTTGCCTTTTTGGGGATTGCGTAGGAATAATCCCGGGGTTTGGGCCCGAAGACCACACCGCCGCCCACTATAACAGGTGACTTTTTATCACCCCGCCGGGCGCGGCCCGTTCCCTTTTGTTTATAAGGCTTGGCATTAGAACCGTGGACTTCCCCCCGGTCCTTGGTGCTGGCATTACCCTGCCGGCGATTGGCAAGTTCGTTATTAATGGCATACCAGATCACGTCTTCGTTTACAGGGAGACCAAACACGGCATCGTCCAATTCGATGCTCCTGAGCTCCTTGCCCTCTACCGAATACACCGTATGATTCATTTCAACGCCCTTGCTTCTTGACTGCGGCCCTGACTAGCACCAGGCCCTTGTTCACGCCGGGTACCGGACCCCGGACCATGATAAGCTGTTTTTCGGTATCCAGCTTAACTACCCGCAGACTCAATACCGTGACCCGCTCCCGGCCCATACGGCCCGGCAATTTTACGTTTTTAAAGGTCCGGTGCGGATAGGTGGATTGGCCGGTGGAACCCGGCTCCCGGTGAAATTTGGAACCATGGGAATGACGGCCGCCGCCGAAACCATAGCGCCTTACCACGCCCTGAAAGCCTTTCCCCTTGGAAAGGCCGGAAACGTCCACATAACGGCAGCCTTCAAAAAGATTCGCCCCCAGGGAATCCCCAACGGCGACTTCATTTTCAAAATCCCGCAGTTCCCTTAATACTTTTTTGGGGGGGATGTCGCCGGGAAACTGCCCGCCATAGGGCTTGGTTACAAGCTGCTTTTTTTTATCGTCCACGCCGACAACAACAGCCCTGTAACCGTCTTTTTCCTGGGTTTTTTGGGCAACAACAACATTTGGATCAAATCGCAGAACTGTCACCGGGACCAGGTTGCCTTCATCGTCAAAAACCTGTGTCATGCCCACTTTTTTGGCCAAAAGCCCCAACATCATTTACTCCCAAAAACAGGATTACTGTTTTATTTCAACATCCACCCCGGCGGGAAGTTCCAGCTTCATTAAGGAATCCATTACTTCCGGGGAAGGATCGATAATATCAATCAGCCGCTTATGGGTCCGCATCTCAAATTGCTCCCGGGACTTCTTATTCACATGGGGTGAACGAAGCACCGTAACCTTATTGATGCGGGTAGGCAGGGGGATGGGACCCGTAACCTTTGCCCCCGCCTTTTGCACCGTTTGAACGATGGATTTCGCGCTCTGATCGATCAATTCAACATCGAAACCGCGCAGCCGCACGCGAATTCGTTCCTTAGCCATTATTCCTCCAGGGCTTACCGCAGGCAACGCCGGAATAGCCAAACATCAACCGCGGCATAACCCAAAACCGGGCTATGCCGCAAGAATTGGCGCATCAGTCAATAATATCGACTACCTGACCGGAAGCAACCGTCTTGCCGCCCTCGCGGATTGCAAAACGAAGTCCCTTTTCCATAGCGATGGGGTGGATCAGTTCGCCGACAATTTCGGTGTTATCGCCGGGCATGACCATTTCCTTACCTTCGCCAAGTTTAACCGTACCGGTAATATCGGTGGTCCGGAAATAGAACTGCGGCCTATAACCACTGAAGAAGGGGCTGTGCCTTCCGCCTTCTTCCTTGGAAAGACAGTAAATCTGCCCCTTGAACTTGTTGTGGGGGGTAATGGAGCCGGGCTTGGCCAAAACCTGGCCCCGCTCGACATCTTTTTTATCAATACCCCTGAGGAGGGCGCCGACATTATCACCCGCCTGGGTTTCATCAAGTTCTTTATTGAACATCTCAAGGCCGGTAACAACGGTCTTAACGGTAGGTTTAATACCCACGATCTCAACCTCTTCGTTCTTTTTAAGGCCGCCCCGTTCTACCTTGCCGGTAACAACGGTCCCGCGTCCAGAAATGGTAAATACATCCTCGATAGGCATAATAAAGGGTTTGTCGCTGTCCCGGACCGGATCGGGGAAATAGCTGTCCATGGCGTTCAGAAGCTCTTTAACACACTTAGCGGATTCCAGAGAATCGGGATCGGCGGGATTTTCCAGAAGATCGGACATGGCCTGGAAAGCGGAACCCTTGATAATAGGAATCTTATCCCCAGGGAAACCGTTGTTGGTAAGCACGTCCTTGACTTCTTCTTCGACCAGTTCAAGAAGTTCTGGATCGTCAACCAGGTCAACCTTGTTAAGAAAAACGATAATATTAGGTACGCCGACCTGGCGGGCCAGAATAATATGCTCCCGGGTCTGGGGCATTACCGAATCCGGGGCGGACACTACCAGGACCGCGCCGTCCATTTGAGCCGCGCCGGTTATCATATTCTTAATATAATCGGCATGTCCCGGACAGTCGATATGGGCATAGTGCCGGTTCTCGGACTGATACTCCAAGTGCCGGGTATTGATAGTAATACCACGGGCTTTTTCTTCCGGGGCATTGTCAATATCGTCAAACTTCATTAACTTATCACCGTACTTTTTAGAACAGTACATGGTGATCGCTGCGGAGAGAGTGGTCTTACCATGGTCTACGTGACCAATAGTGCCGACATTCATGTGAATTTTTGTCCGGCTGAACTTATCTTTGGCCATTTGGTGTCCTCCTTCATGGGCACACAATAAAATAACATTTACCACAGGATTAAAAACGGCGGAATGACATTCCGCGCTAATCCTGATACCTGAACCTCTGCATTGCCCCCTAAAAACTAAACGTTCCAGGGGGCGCTTTTTTTATGGGATTTGATTTTAGAAAAAAACAGCAGATTAGGAACGGCCTGTCCCCAATTTTTTGAATTTTCCCTTGGCGGGGAAAATTCCATAGACAAAACCCGGCGGTTTTGTCTATCTACTACTGTCTCGTCCACCTGTCCCATCTCAACTTACGGATCGTAAAAAACCTGCCGGTTTTTCAATCCCCGATGATCGGTTTGGATCATGCCGCCCGGTTTTTCCACCGGGCAACCCGGAATTGCCCCGAAAAGACCGGAAACAACCCCGCGAGACCCCGTTATACGGGCTGCAGAGCTTTCGCTCCCCCGGTTTTCTTATGCCGACGATACTAGATTGCCTTTCTATACCTCCCGACACCGGACTACCGGGTTTACCCCGCTAAACGGTTTTCATCCGGTATTCGCATACCGGATAAACTATTTCAAAGAACGTCCAAATCCTTACGGATTCGACTATCATACAAAACAAAAACAATTTAATCCACGAAAATCCGTGGACAACCCATGCAAGGTCTGTAAACTACCACCTGTAATGGGCAAAAGCCTTATTGGCTTCGGCCATTTTATGGGTGTCTTCCTTTTTCTTAAAAGCCGTACCTGTATTATTATACGCATCCAGGAGTTCCGCGGCAAGCCGTTCCTCCATGCCGCGGCCGGAACGGGAACGGGCGGCGGTGATGAGCCAGCGCATCCCCAGGGCTTCCCGCCGGGTTTCCCGAATCTCTACGGGGACCTGGTATGTCGCCCCCCCCACCCGCCGGGATTTGACTTCTATCATCGGTTTTACATTGTCCAGGGCCTTGAGAAACACTTCCAGGGGTTCCTTTTCGGCCTTTTGCTGGAGGATTCCCAGGGCCCCATGAACAATACGGAGGCCGATGGAACGCTTGCCTTCCCACATCATACGGTTCACAAATTTGGAAACCACCACACTGTTGTATTTTGGATCGGGGGCAATGCCCCGGTCCACGGTCTTCTTCTTACGTCCCATACCTTTCCCTATGCCTTTGGCCGTTTGGCGCCGTACTTGGACCGGCTCCGCTTACGATCTTCCACACCAAGAGTATCTTTAGCGCCCCGGATGATATGATACCGGACCCCGGGGAGGTCCTTAACCCGGCCGCCCCGTACCAGGACCACCGAATGTTCCTGTAGGTTATGCCCGATGCCGGGGATATAGGCCGTTACCTCAGTTCCGTTTGAAAGCCGCACACGGGCCACTTTCCGCAGGGCGGAATTGGGTTTTTTGGGGGTCACTGTCATTACACGGGTGCATGTACCCCGTTTTTGGGGGCAGGACTGCAAAGCCGGTGACTTCGTCTTAGAAGTAACCTGCTGTCTCCCTGAACGAACCAACTGGTTTATCGTAGGCATTAAAACTTCCTCATCCCTTCGCCATCATAATTGATATATCCATTCATACTATCTATCCACCCCACCTGCCGCCCGCGAAGCCTCAAAAACAGCCGGGTTTTACAGGCAAGGGAGATCAATCTACCAAACGCGAAAAAAAAGATCAAGGGGAAAAACAAAAAAAGACAATAAAAATCTAGCACAAGAGGCTTTCTCAAAACCAACCGGGTCTTGGAACAAGCTTGAGGGCCTGGGTATTACGGCCGCGCCTTCCGTACCTCGGTTTTGGAGAGTTTTTCATAGTGCCGGACAATGGCCCCGTGATCGCTGGCCGCCTCCCCGTCAACCTTGAGGGCCTGGAGAATTTCCATTACCCCGGCGGTAAGGGGAAGGGGAACGCCAAGAGCGTGGGCCGTATCCAGGGCGTTCTGCAGATCCTTGATGTGGAGTTCGATACGGAAACCAGGTTTGAAGTTGCCATCCAGAATCATGGGGACCTTGGCGTTCATCACCGTGGAACCCGCGAGGCCCCCTTTAATGGCGTCGAAGACCGCCTGCGGCTTGACTCCCGCCTTGACGGCCAGGGTGAAGGCTTCCGACACGGCGGCGATGTTAAGGGCCACGATAACCTGATTGGCAAGTTTGGTCACATTGCCGGCCCCTACATCCCCCACCAAGACCACGGAGGAGCCCATCTTCTCCAATATGGGCCGTGCCGAATCGAAGACTCCCTGTTCCCCGCCAACCATGATCGCCAGCGTAGCGTCTACGGCCTTGGGTTCACCCCCGGAGACGGGGGCGTCCAGGAAATTTACCCCCCTGGCTTTGAGGGCCAGGGCCACTTCCTGGGAGACGGCGGGGGCTATGGAACTCATGTCGATCACGGTGGATCCGGGGCGGATTCCCTCGATTACGCCGCCGGGGCCAAGAATCGCCTCTTTTACATGGGGGGAATTGGGCAGCATGGTGATAAGCACATCGCTGCGGGCCGCCGTTTCCTTACAGGAGGCCGCCCCTTCCGCCCCCAAGGCGGTCAGATCGTCAACCCGGGCGTACTTATCGTAGACCACCAGCTTGTACCCGGCATTGATAAGGTTCTTTGCCATGGGGCGGCCCATGATTCCCAGGCCGATGAAACCAACGATCATATCATTCCTCCTTAATCGGGGCTTAACCGGGATCTGTCCGCAAGCGGTTGGTTTTGCGGGCAGACCCTGCCTTTTCTTTATCCTGCGCTCTAAACGCCGATCCCCTTAGCCCGCCAGGAGCCGGTTAAGGCGTTTCACAAAATCCGCAGGGTCCTTGAGTTTTACCCCTTCCACCAGCAAAGCCTGGTCCAGCAGTACCCCCGCCACATCGGCGATCCGTCCCTGGTCTTCGGTATTTTTAAGACCCGCCACGATGGGATGATCCCCGTTTACCTCCAAGATGGGCTTTACATCGGGCATTTCGGTCTGGCCCATGGCCCGCAGCATCTGGGCCATCTGGATGCTGGGATCGTTTTCGTCCGCCACGATGCAAGAGGGGGAATCGTGGAGGCGGCGGGAAAGCTTGACTTCCTTTACCCGGTCCCCCAGGGCCTTCTTGAGCTTTTCGATCACGGGCCGTATCTCCTTTTCCGCGGCCCGGTCCTTCTTTTCCCCCAGTTCCTCATCGGCCCCGGCCCGGTTCACCGCCTTGAGATCCCAGGACCGGCTTTCGGTTTTACCGTCCGCGCCGGGTGTTTCCTGGCGGTAACTGTGGAGGCTGGGGATCACGATGTCGTCGATTTCATCGTCCATGACGAGGACTTCGATGTCTTTGGCCCGGTAGGCTTCCAGCAGGGGGCTGGCCCGCAGGGTTTTTTCATCGCCGCCGGTGATGTAGTAGATGCTCTTCTGATCGCCCTTCATCCGGGAAACGTAGTCCGCCAGCCCTGTCCAGCCCTCCACCGCGGTACTCTTGAACCGCACCAGCTCCTGCAGGGCATCGCGGTTGGCAAAATCCTGGTACAAGCCCTCTTTAAGGGGGCGGTTAAACTGGCTAATGAAGGTTTCCCATTTTTCTTTGGCGTCTTCGCCGCCGGAAAGGGCCTTGTCCGCCAGGGTCTTGAATTCGCCGAGGAGTTTCTTTACCGAGGCGTTTTTGATATTGATAAGGACCTTGTTCTGCTGCAGAATCTCCCGGCTTACGTTCAGGGGCAGGTCCTCCGAATCGATGACTCCCCGGACGAAGCGCAGGTAGGTGGGCATCAGTTCCTTATCGTCATCGGTGATAAACACCCGCTTCACGTACAGTTTTACCCCCGGCTTGTAATCTACATTGTACAGGTCAAAGGGCGCTTTCTTGGGGACATAAAAGAGGGTGGTGTATTCCAGGGTTCCTTCGGCCTTGGTGTGGACATAAAAGAGGGGATCATCAGTGTCGTGGCTGATCTGCTTGTAAAACTCGTGGTAATCGCCTTCCGTAAGCTCCGATTTAGCCCGCCGCCACAGGGCGGCGCCGGAGTTTACCTTGTCGGTTTTCTTCTTGCTGGATTTTACCTTCCCCTTATCGTCGTATTCATTCTCGTCATAGGTAAGATAGATGGGGAAGGCCACATGGTTGGAGTAACGTTTGATAATGTCCTCGATGGACCAGCGGTTGGCGTACTCCAGGCCCTCCTCATTCAGGTGTAAAAGCACCGTGGTTCCCTGGGTATCCCGGCCCCCACTTTGAAGCTGCTCCACATCGTAGCCGTCTTGGCCATTGCTGGACCAGACAAAGCTTACATCTTCCCCGGCTTTGCGGCTGGTAACTTCGATTTTTTCCGCCACCATGAAGGCCGAATAGAAACCTACCCCAAACTGGCCGATAAGATTCGAATCCTTTTTGGCATCGGCGCTGAGTTTCTCAAGGAAGGCCCTGGTTCCTGAACGGGCAATGGTTCCCAGGGATTCAACCAGGTCCGCCTCGTTCATGCCGATACCGTTGTCGGAAACGCTCAGGGTTTTGGCATCCTTGTCAAAGCTTATGTCGATCCGGGGATCAAAACTAAGGGACTTGTAGGCCTCCTCCGCCACGGTAAGGTACTTGAGTTTGTCCAGGGCATCGGAGGCGTTGGAGACCAACTCCCGCAGGAATATTTCACGGTTGGAGTAGAGAGAATGGATGATCAGGTGTAAAAGCTGGTTTACCTCGGTTTGAAATTGGCGCTGTGCCATGATAACTCCTTTGAACAAGCGGCGGCATCGCCGCTGATATTAAATCGAACATTAACGCGAAGCGTTAATGATAACTCCTTTGAATAAGCGGCGGCATCGTCGCTGACGTTAAACCGGATATTAACACGAAGTGTTAGGGTTTTTATTAGACTATTCCAATCGTATAAAATACAAAAGAAGGGGAGCGGGGGCAAGAAAAAAATAGTTCCCCGCGGCAATTCCGAATTCAAAACCAGAAAGACGCTTGAAAATTTACCTGGGGTCCTGTCGGAGGCCAAAAACACCATGCACACATGGCGTTTTTACCTCCGCCACCCCTCCCCGCGGTTTCCCGGCGTCTTTTCAACCTACAACCAGTTCGGAATTGCCGTATAACATAGGGAAATCAGGGTAAAAAATGGTCAAATTGACATTTATACGGTGGTATAGCAGCCAACAGGGCTATACAATTTGCCCATTTTTAGGTTGAACCAATATTTTTTCCAAATTTGGAATTACTGGGTTCCCCGCGGTAACAGCCCTAAGGGGGCTGCCCGGCTGGGGGCGGCGCGGCCGCCTGCACCGGCGGGTTTAATGACTGAAACCCCAGAGGGGGGGTAGTGGAGTAGACCGGACCCCCGATAGGGGGGAGGACTACGGAATGAGGGGGGGCCGGGATGAACAGCCGCGCCCGGGGGCGCGCCCCCGGCTTTTGGAACCTGTGCGCCCCCCCCTTTGATCTTGGAGACACTGCCGGAGGAGCGCTAAAACTCCACATAGTTCCCGGTTTGGGACAGATCGTAGCCGCCCATCAGTGAGAGGTCCTGTTTGAATTCATTTTTTGAAATATAGGAGATAAGGGCCTTGACTATGGGGGTATCCCGGTCCGGTAAACGGAATACCAGGTCGTACCATTCAAGTTGGAGGGGGATAAAATCCGCCCCGGTAATACTTCCCGCCCCCCGTTCACAGCCGCAGCCTATGTCCGCGCCGCCCCGGCTGACGATGCCGGCGCAGGCCAAATGGGAGGTGGATTCCCGGGTATAGCCCCGGATGTTTTTGGCGTCGATGCCCAGGAGTCTAAGTTTTTGATCCAGGAGAATCCGGGTGCCGCAGCCCCGTTCCCGGTTGATCATGGTGATTTCCGGCCGGGCCAGGTCCTGCCAGTCCCGAATCCCCAGGGGATTCCCCTTTTGGACATAAAAACCCTGCATCCGCCCGGCCAGGCGGAATACTCCCACGGGGAGTCCCGGCAAAAGACGGCGGATAAAGGGGTAATTGTAGCTGTCCGTTTCGCCGTCCCAGAGGTGGGAGGCGGCCATGGTTACTTTGCCGTTGTACAGGGCGATGAGGCCGTTGTAACAGCCTGTATAGGAGCGAAGCGCGGGCCCAAGGCCCAGGGCGGAAAACCGGCTTACAAAGAGGTCCAGACAGGCGTCCTGGCCGCAGAGGATGACGGGGGCCTCCGTGGAATCCTGGGCTATTTGAAAAACCGCCGGGACCGGTCCGGGGATTCCGGCGGCTGTACCATTTCCGGCATTTCCGGCGGGCTCTTCCCGCTCTGGGCGGAGCGGCGGGGCGGACTGTTCCCCGGCAAAGAAGGGCCCCGTCCTGCCGGCCCGGAGGTAGCGGTCAATATCCTGCTGGGAGACCCGTACCTGCTTTCCCACTCGGGAGGAGGGAAGCTCCCCCCGCTTGATGAGTTCATAGACAGTATATTTCTTGATCCGTAATTGCCGGGCCACATCTTCCGCGGTTAGAAGAGTCGGTTCCATGGAGGGGGATTATAGTCCCCGGACCGGAGAATGGCAATGCGCCG
>JAIRNB010000303.1 GCA_031258265.1 Treponema sp.
GGCGGCGGGGCATTCATTCCGCGCTTTAATTCCCCGCGGCCTGCTTAAAGGCGGTCCAGACCCGCTCGTGTTCCTCCTCCGCCTCCTGGCTTATTCCCCGGAGGGTTTCCATATTGCTAAAACCATCGGGAAGGGTAAGGAAGGGGCGGTACTCTGGGGTTATTAGAGAATCGGAAGCGGCAAAGGTGCAGTAATAGCCCAGGTGTTCAAAGCACTGGGCCCCCCGCCGGGGATCCAGGATGTAATTAAGAAAAGCCAGGGCCCCCTGGGCATTGGGGGCATTAACGGGGATAAAGGCCCCCATAAGGCCGTAGCCGATTCCCTCCTCGGGGAATACCATCTTAAGATCCGGCCTGGCCATCATGGCCCGGGTTACCTGATCGGTGTACATGACCGCCGCGGAAAGCTCCCCGGAAAGGAGATCCTCGTCCAGGAAGTCGTCTTTAATAAGGCGGATATTCGGCGCCAGCTCCAGCATCAGCTTCCCCGCTTCGGCAATTACCCGGGGGTCGCTTTCATTGTAGCTTTTCCCCAGCACCTTGAGAGCCAGGCCGTTGACCACCCTGGGATTCGCCGTTACCCCCAGGCTGCCCCGGAGGGAAACATCCCAAAGGTCCTTGTAGCCGCTGATCTTCTTCGTGATTGCCCTGGGATCGTAGACGATGGTCTGCACCCCCGCGCCGTAAGGGACGGTGTACTCATCGGCGGGATCGTAGAAGGGCCGGCGGTACAGGGGATTGACGTTGCCGTAATTGGGCAGTTTCGATTTATCCAGTTTTTGCAAAAGCCCCTCGGCAATGGCGGCCTCTATGATATAATCGTCGGCGATAATCAGGTCGTAATCCCCGCCCTTGGCGGTCCGCAGCCGGGTCAGCATGGTTTCATTGGCATCGAAGTTCACATAGTTTATCCGCAGCCCCGATTCTTTTTCAAAACCCGCCAGAATCTCCTGGGGAAACATCTCCTCCCAGGTATAAATGGTAAGCCGCTTTGCGTCCCGCCTTCCGCCGGCAAAGATCAGGCCGGGGATCAGGAGGAGAACGCCAAAAAACAACAGCCCGGTAAAAAAACGATACTTTTTCATATTGTATCTCCTTTTAAAATTTGCGGTATCACCGCTTATATTGGACTTGTTCAAGAACCCGGTTGGTTCTCTGCCAAGCGAAGCTTGGCTTACAAGTCTTCCAAAAAACGCTGATTTTTAACAAAATCAGCGTTTTTTGTTGTTTTCAAGCGGTTGTTGTTCAAAAACTGAAGTTTTTGAACAACTCTATTGGCCTTATTCATAAGAAGCACCGCCCCCGTCATGCCCTCCCTTTGATTTACCGCGAAAACCATAGCCGGAAATGACAGCCGAACAGAGGGACAGAAAGGCTGTTAATACAAAGAGCAGTGAACACAGGGCATTGATCTTCGGGCTTACCCCCACCTTTAGTTGAGTATAAATTCTGACAGGCAGCGTATTGGTATGCGGACCGGTAACAAAAATACTGATGATCACATCGTCAAAACTCATGGCAAAGGAAATAAGCATCCCCGAAACAATGGCCGGCATAACCAGGGGAATAACAATGTCGTAAAATGCCCGCCATTCCCCCGCCCCCAGATCCCTGGCGGCTTCCAGCAGACTCTTGTCCAGCCCCTCAAGCCGGGCTTTTACCAGGAGGAAGACATAGGGAATACACATGCTGGTATGGGCGATAACCAGGGTAAACATCCCAAAGGGAAGGGAGAGGAGGGCAAAAAATGCCAGGGATACCATACCCATGATAATTTCCGGGGTAATGATAGGGAGAATCGCCAAAAATTCTATTGCCCCGGCGCCGGGAATTTTCGCCCTGGTCATTCCCGAAGCCGCCAGGACTCCGATAAGGGCGGCAAAAAGGCTGGAGAGAATCCCAAGAATCAAACTGGTAAAAAGGGCGCCAAAGAGGGCCCGGTCTTTGAACAATTCCCCGTACCAGTAAAGGGAAAAGCCCCCCCAACTGGTACTAAGCCTGTTTTGATTAAAGGAATACACAATGACCAGGAGAATGGGCAGGTACATCAGCGCCAGTATCACCGCAAGGTAAACCCTGGACAGCCGCGATTTTTTCAAACCAGTCCCTCCAGTTCCCCGCTGCCGCCGCAGAGGCGGCCAAGGACACGGTAGAGGTAGATAAAGCAGCTGGTCAGCGCCATAAGAACCACGCTGAGGGCCGCGGCAAAGGGCCAGTCATGGCCCTGCATAAGCTGTTCCTGGATAAGGTTCCCCACCAGCACTACCTTGTTGCCCCCCAGGATGTCGGCGATAAAAAAGAACCCCATGGAAGGAATAAAACTTAGGACAACGCCGGAAAAGAGTCCCGGCATGGTCAGGGGCAGGGTAACGGTAAGAAAGGCCCGGGACGCGGATGCCCCCAGGGTCCGGGCGGCCTCCACCAGACTCCAGTCCATTTTTTCCACGCTGACAAAAACCGAATAGATCATGAAAGGCAGGAGGACGTAGATCATCCCCGTGACCACGGCAGGATAACTGTAGAGGAGTCTAAGGGGAGAAGAAATAAGGCCCAGGGCCATAAGAATCTTATCCAGGGTCCCGTTGGAGCGGAATACGATAATCCAGCCGTAGAGCCGCATCAGGGAACTGGTCCAAAAGGGAATGATCAGGATCAGCATTACCCTGCCCCGCCAATGGGGGGAAAGTTTAGCCATAAAATAACCGAAGGGGTAGCCAAAGGCGGTAACCAGGGCGGTACAAATAAGGGCTAATTTTAGGGAATCAAAAAAGGTGGCGGCATATTCGGGGATAGCGATACGGCGGTAATTCCGCAGGGTAAATTCCAGGGCAATGCCAAGGCTTCCCTCCCGGTGCAGAAAACTTAAGACCAGCATATACAAAAGGGGGCCCAGGACAAAAACCAGGGTAAAAAGGTACAGGGGTAAGGCCATGATATAGGCGGATCGCTGTTTCATTCTCCCCCGCTTTCCTCCACCGGGACCGCGTGTTCCGCCTCCCAGCTTACCCCTACTTCCTGCCCAAGTTCCACTGGCCAGTCAAGACCGTGGCGGCTGGCGATGATCTCCTCCCCGGAGTCTTTAAGTACGGCGCTTACCCTCATCTGGCCCCCGGCAAACTGTTTCCCCGTTACCCTGGCAAGGCGTCCGGTTTTCCCGGAGGGAGCCTCCAGATTTATCCATTCGGAACGGATCGCCAGAAGTTCCCGGCCCTCCCCCCGGATAATGTTGGCATTGCCCACAAACCGGGCGGCAAAACTGGTCCGGGGCCGGTCGTAAATCTCCTGGGGAGTCCCGATCTGTTCAAAGGCCCCGTCCCGCATCACGGCGATACGATCCGACATGGTAAGGGCCTCCTCCTGATCATGGGTAATATAGACAAAACTGATCCCTAAACGCTGCTGCAAGCCCTTTAACTCAAGCTGCATCTGCCGGCGGAGCTGCAGATCCAGGGCCCCCAGGGGCTCGTCCAGGAGCAGCGCCTTGGGGGAATTAACCAGGGCCCGGGCTACGGCAATCCGCTGCTTTTGCCCCCCGGAAAGCTCCGAAGGCATACGCCGCTCGTAACCCGGAAGCCTTACCATTTCCAGGGCCTCCCGTACGGCCTCCTGTATCTCCTGCCGGGAGCGTTTTTTTATTTTCAAGCTGTAGCCTATGTTGGAGGCCACGTTTAAATGGGGGAAAAGGGCATAATTTTGAAAGACCATGTTCACGTTCCGCCGGTGCGGCTCCTCGGCCGTCACATCCCGGTCCTCGATAAAAACCCGGCCGCTGTCCGCCTGTTCCAGCCCGGCAATAATCCTAAGGGTAGTGGTCTTTCCGCAGCCCGAAGGCCCCAGAAGGGTAACAAATTCACCGGCCCCAATGGAAAGGTCTATCCCCCTGAGAACCGGAACAGCGCCGAATTTTTTGGTAATTCCCTGAAGGCGCAGCAGTTCAGCCATAAAGAAAATATCCCAGGACGGCGTAAGCCAAAAAAGCCAGGACGGTAATAACAATTACATAGGGCAGTTTGGTCCGGTAGTAGACAATAGGGTTAATGCCCAGCATGGGCCCTTCAAAGAATATATCCCCCAGGGCAATTTCGTTACCGGTAAAACCCGCCGCGCAGACCGCCCCCACAAAAATTCCTAAATCCATTCCCAGGGCCCTGCCCAGTTCCAGGGCTATGGGCATCCCCAGGGCGTACATAGCCCAGGGGTTATCAAACAAAGCTCCCACCACGGTACAGAGGGCGAATATCAGGGCCGGAAGAATCCATGTCTGGGCGCCGATTATGTTCCGGACCACGGTTTCCAGCCATGTGGAAAAACCGATCTCCCCAATGCCGGCGGCGAAAACACTGGAAGCAACAAACATAACAACCGGGGCCAGCATACTTTCAAAACCGAAAACTATATTGTTAAAAAACTGTTCAGGACTCATGTAACGCTGCAAACAGTATAAAATAAACGTAAAGATCAGGGTGATCAGCATGCCGTAGAGGACATTTACCGACAGGGTTCCGCTTTCCAGGCTGCCGGTTAGTATCGAAGAACCAATCAGAACCAGGATAGGCAAAACGAGGTTCATCACCTTTCCCCGGTTCGAAGCGTCCCGGCTCTGGCTGACGGCGGTCCCTTCGGGCCAAAGATTCCCCCCCTCTTTTACCCGGATTAAGCCCTGCCGCAGAGCGCCCACGGAAGGCAGTATGCCAAGGATAAGGAGAAGGATAAAAAGCAGGGCAAAGAGGGCGGAAAAATTATACATAACCGCCCGGATAAAAAGCCCTTTTTCCCCCCCGGCATTTACGATAACCCCGGTAAGGTAAAGCCCCGTCAGGGAGAGGGGACTCAGGATACAGAGGGCCATGGGGGTCATCCCCAAAACCAGGGCCGACTTTTCCCGGGGGATTCTTTTTTGATCCGAAAGGGGGGTATAGCAGGCGCCGTTGATCAGAACATTCAAATACTCGTCAATGGCGATAAGAACCATGGAACAGAAGCCAAAAAAAAGGACCCCGCCGCCGGTTTTTATCCGTTTTTCGGCAACGTATTTAAGGGCGTTGATGCTGCCGGAGGCCGAGAACTGCCGGGTAAGGGCGCCCATGATGACTACCATAAGGATAAGGCCGGCGTTTTCACCCAGGGCCTTAATCACCTGATCCGTATAAGCGCCAATAAAGTTCAGCCGGACCCGCAGGATCGAAATAAAAAGCCCCGCCAGGACTATTGATTCCAGGGCCCGCCGGGTCAGCACAATATAAACCACCAGGAATACGATGGGAGACAGGAGCCACAGGTTATGGAAGGCCCCCCCGGCGTTTATTTCCGGGGTAAAGAGAATAAGATTAAAAAAGATAAAGAACACCAGGTAATAATTAACAAACAGGGACAGGTCGCTTTGGGTTTTAGCCCCCGCGCCGGAACCTAAACCACGGCGGGAATTAAGGATCCGGACCAGATTCTGGTACCGGTCCGACGCCTGGTCGTAGATGCTTTTCAGAAACAAACCGTATATCTTGGGCTGACTCCGGGTAAGGCCGTGGAGGACTTTAGTGCTAAGTTCGTAGGCTTGAACGGTCCCATTGGCCTGAATATCCGCCATCCGTTTATCCCCGGTAAGGGCGGCGTATTCCCCAAAATAGCTTCCCGGCTGAAGTTCGTTGAGAATCTGATTTTTATTTCCCCGGACAAAGGCCATGCCGGATTCAATAAAAAACATCCCCTGGGCGCTGTCCCCGATCCGGCAGACATAACTGTTATGGGGATACTCTTTTAGAACCAGATGGGACATTACATAGTCCAAAATCCGGTTTTCCGCGGATGAATTCCCCAGCTTAAAGAAATTTCTAATATAGTCCCGGGTTATCGTCTGTGACATGCCCCTGACCCCGGTTAAAAAATTTTTATTTCTGGCTTAATGCCCAGCTAAAGGCATCCCAAATACGGGAATGGGCGGCCTCGGCATCCTCGGAAAGATTCATCATAAACTCATAGTTGCCGAATTTACTCATTACCCTGCCGTTCCTTTCTTCTGTCGGGAGTAAAAGATAGGGACGGTATGCGGGGTTTATGTAGGGTTCCGAAGCGGCAAAGGTACAATAGTAGCCGAGGTACTCGAAACAGCGGGCCCCCCGCCGGGGCTCCATGATGGCATTGAGGAACCAGTGGGCGGCCTCGGGGTTTGGGGCATTAACAGGAATGAAGGCCGGCATAATCCCAAAACCGATCCCCTCTTTTGGATAGACCATTTTAAGATTCGGATTCTGGATAAGGGACTTAAACACCTGGTCGGTGTACATCAGGGCCACATCAATATTGCCGTTCAGAATGTCCTCGTCCAGGTCCATGTCATGCATGGTCCCCACGTTGGGCACAAGCTGGAGGAGTCTTTCCCCCGCGGCGTCAATGACCGCCGGATCTGTTTCGTTATAGCCGCTTCCCATGGTTTTTAGGATCATGCCGTTGATCACCCGGTAATTACTGGTGATCCCCAGCCTGTTCCGCAGGGCGGGATTCCAAAAATCGACAAACCCGCTGATGTCAAAGCGCAGTTTTGAGGGGTTATATACGATAGTCTGGATTCCGGCGCCGTAGGGGATCGTATATTCATCGTTGGGATCGTAGAACTGATGCTGATAAAAGGAATTCACGTTTTTCAAATTGGGGAGCAGCCGTTTGTTCAATTTCTGGGCAAGCCCTTCCCCTATGGCAAACTCCACGATGTAATCATCGGCGATCACCAGATCGTATTCGCCCCCCTCCGCCATTTCCAGGGCCACCAGCATTTCCTCGTTATACTCGAAGGTCTTGAGTACAACCTCCACGCCGGTTTCCCGGGTAAAGTCATCGAAAATTTCCTGGGGGATCATCTCTTCCCAAGTGTATATGACCAGGCTTTTTTTCTGCGCGAAAAGACAAACCACCGGCAAAAGAAGCAAAAACACCATGACATACAAAACTTTTCTCATATAGTCTCCCTTCATCGACAGTGAAACAAATAACCTGTCAAAGATCAACTTAAGGATAACCTTACTTATCGATACTATCAACCTGCACGTCAATATAGGTTCCCCGGGCTCCCAGAACCTGGGCCGTCGCCCTGGAAATCTCCACAATACGATCTCTGGAAGCCCGGACACGGTTTTTCACCGTCGCCACTACTTTTTGGCCGTTGGCCCTGTTGGTTATCTGCACCTGACGGCCCATGGACAGGGACGGATGCCCCGCGGTAAGGTCCACACCGGAGGACAGGATTACCGCCCTGCCGTTTTGGTGGAAATCCCGCACGCTGGTGGTCCTAAGCGCCTTGGCCGCCACCGGCGCCTTTACCACCTGGTCTACCCGGACCCGGGTAAAACCCATGTCGTTCATCTCTATGGCATCCGCGGCGGCCGGGGAAATATCCAGTATCCATCGCTGATCCTGGGGAATACGGCCCCCCACCTGCACAGTAACCTGTTTCCCGTTGTTTATATTGGTAACAACAAGTTCGGTCCCGAAAGGTAAATTGGCATGGGAAGCGAAAAAACCGGAACCCTCGTCATACCAGGACCCGTATCCTTCCCCCACCGGGTTTGTCTGCTGGGCAGCCCCTAAAACTGTCAACGTTAAAAGAAATACACCGGACAAGAAACTTTTTTTCATTGATGCAGCCTCCCAGATCACTGTGTAACAGGAATATGTACTATTACACGAAAAGTATAGCATAAAAACGGCCACTTTTCCATTTTTTAAGCGGAAAATTCAGGTATTTATTATACGCGGATTTTCCGGTAAGATTTTCACCGTTAAGGGGTGAAGGCGGGGGCAGCAGGAAGCCGAAGCTATTTATTAAACCGGTACGGCCCGCGCCGGAAATATTTTTGGATTGTACAGCCGGGGCCAAAAATATACAAGCGCCGTTGTTTAGAGTCTGTCCATAATGTAGACACATTATGGATCCGGCATATATGCCGCGACTTCCTTAAAAAACGCACTTTGCGTACCGTTTTGGTACAGGCGGATTTAGGCAAATCCGCCGGGAGC
>JAIRNB010000330.1 GCA_031258265.1 Treponema sp.
TTTAAGACGGGGGAGTTTATGATGCGGGAGACATTGGCCGGTGAATGGAAACTGCGGCCGGAATTCATTGATTTGGGGCCGGAAAAATTTATGGAGGTCCTTTCCCGGCCGGAAGGGACTTTTGAAATCCTGGGACCGAAAACCGATGACGCCTATATAAAGCCCTTTCCCAAGCGGGAAGGTTTTCTTAGGGCCCAGGTCCCCTGCGATGTGTTAAGCGCCCTTATGGATAACGGCCTTATCCCGGAACCCCTGGAACGGGATAACACGGAACGGCTGTCCTGGGTGGGGGATTTCGCGTGGTGGTTCATCCGGGATTTTGAAGTACCGGTGGAACTCTTTGCCCACGAGCAGGTCCGGCTTTACATCGACATACTCGATTTTAAGGCCGATATTATCCTTAACGGCGTCCCCTCCTTTAAGCACAGGAATACCTTTGTCCCCTTTGACGAAGATGTAAAACGCTGCCTAAAACCGGGGAAAAATCAGATCATTATCCGCCTGAGCGGGGGGCTGGAGGACGCTTACGAGGCGGCGGACTCCATGTCCTATTATTCGGTCAACGGCAACCACAACCAGCGTCCCGGCATGAGGAAGCCGGCCTACACCTTCGGCTGGGACTGGTGCAAGGCTCTGCCCACCTGCGGCATTGGCCGGGCTATTTACCTGGAGGGAATCACCGGGGCGAAGATTCGGGCTTTCCGGGCCGATACCCTGGCAGCCGGTGAAAATACGGCAAAGCTGCGCCTTCATTTTGAGATCGACAATATCAGTGTTACCAGCGCCGATGAAGTAATGTTAAGTTATTCCATTGCCCCCCGTGCCGGCGGGCCGGCGCGGGAAAAGGCGGATCCCGTTTTTTCAAAAATGGCAGAGCTCTACCTCCCCGGGGGGATCAGTTTTTATGAAGAGGAAATAGAAATAGATGCCCCCCGGCTCTGGTGGCCCAACGGCTACGGGGAACAGAATCTCTACACCGTAAATGCCCGGGTAGAATGCCGGGGCGGCGTTTCCGCAATGGAAGAAAAACTTATCGGCATCCGTACCATTACGGTGGATCATTCAAAGCGGCCGGACGGGAGCCGGAATTTCCGCTTTGTGGTAAACGGCGTACCGGTGTACTGCAAGGGGGGAAACTGGGTCCCCACGGATTCTATCTATATGCGTACTCCGCCGGAGAAGTACCGTACTCTAGTGGAGGAAGCGAAAGAACAGCATTTTACCATGCTAAGGATGTGGGGCGGCGGGGTCTATGAACCGGATTATTTTTACGACCTCTGCTCGATAAACGGGATCATGCTGATGCACGACTTCATGTACGCCTGCGCCTACTACCCCGATTACCGGGAGGATTTTCTTTACGAGGCCGAAAAGGAAGCTCATTACCAGGCCCGGCGGCTGGCCCACCACGCCTGTATGGCCATTTGGACCGGGAACAACGAAATTCATGAATCCTATACCGACTGGTTCCCCCCGCCAATGGACCCCGCGTATTTCTACGGCTGCAAAATCTTTAACTATATCCAGCCCAGGGCGGTACGGGAACATTCCCCCCTTATCCCCTACATGCCCTGCTCCCCCTTCTATGGAAAAACCGCCAACGATCCCTATGCCGGGGACATCCATGCGTGGAATCTTATCGCCAAGATAGAAAACCCGGAAAAGCTTCCCAGGGCGGAGGCGATGAAACTAAAAAAACGCTATGAATCCCTGGACACCCTGGCGGGGATGGTCCGTTTTTCCAGCGAATACGGCTACCACGGCCCCCTGATGCGCAGTTCTGTGGAACGCTGGCACGCGGGGGAAAGCCTGTCCTTTGATAGTGTTTCCTGGAAACACCATGAGTACTTCATGGGACATTCCAAGGGGAAAAACCTTCTGCTCCATGTGGGTTACAACCTGGTCCCCGCGGAAAATCTGGACGAAGGCGGCTACCTCCTTTACGCGGGGATTCTCCAGGGGGTGAATTACCGGGAATTGATGGAGGCCCTGCGCCGCCGGAAACACACATCCGGGGGCCTTATCTGGATGTACAACGACTGCTGGCCGGAAACCGGCTGGACTACCGTAGATTATTACCTTACCCGGAAAATCTCGTTCTACTTCCTCAAACGGGCCTTTGCCCCCAAAAAACTCATCATCCGGGTCTTCGAGGGCAGGGCCTATATCACCGCGCTGAACGAAAGCCCCCGGCCCGTATCAGTGGACCTGGAATACGGCTACATGGGCTTTAACGGCGGAAAGAAGGGTGTAAAAACAGTATCGCTGCGCATGGATAAACATTCATTTAATGAACTGCCCGCCTTTGACGCCGGGGAGGACCTGCTGGAAGGCTTTTACTATGTCCGCCCCCTTAATAACGGGGAAATTGATCCCGCCGCCAGCCTGCGGGGAAATTACCGGTCCTACCACTTCCCCGAATTCAGGGCCGCCATCGTCAATTCCCGGAAAGACGGGGACGATTACATCGTTACCCTGCGGGGTGAAACATACGTTCCCTTCGCGCGGCTTATTGCCGCCGATGACCGGACCAGGATGAGCGACAACTATGTGGAACTTATTCCGGGCCTCGAAAAAACCATCCGGGTATACAACTGTCCTGAACCGCCGGTTTTAGATCTGGTTAAAATCGTAAGAGAATAGGGAGCTGTTTCCCGGAAGGACCAAAAAGCTGTCCCTCCGGGAATTCGCGGCTCTGTTTTAAGCGGCCTGCTGTTCAAAACCGAAGTTTTTGAACAGCTCTATTTTTTGCAATGCCGCGCAAGGTAAAAATGCCGCGCCGCGGGCGCGGGGGCTTCCAAAGGCTCACTCCGTATATTTTTTTAGCCGTAAGATCGGAGTCCGTAAAAACATCATCTCCATCTCTTTTACAAACTTGCCGGCAAATTCATCGGTTATACTGTTTATCCCCCTTAGTTCGGCCATCGGATCTTTCAGGGCGTCAAACAAATCAACATTAACATTTTCCCCAACAAAAAAATCTATATAATCGTCTTTTTCATCATAAAAGAAATAATCGGAAAGCACCGTAAAGAGGGGAATAATTATCGTCTTTTTATCACTGTCAATAGTCACCGTCTGCCTTGTTTGTATCCCGCTTTCCATCGAAAAATGCCAGTCGTTCTGGTCTATCTCGATATTAACTGTTTCATTGGCGCCAAGTACCTCAAAATACCATTTACCGTTTTTGGGCAGTTCCGCTGAAACAAGGCGGTTTACACCCAGCAGAATAACTACTGCTGCGATGTACTTTTTCATCTGTATCCCCCCTAAATTACGCTTTCGTTTGCCCGGCCGGTTTTAACCCGGGGGATAAATCGAACTTTCCGGAATTTCCCGGCTTCCCTGCCCCTTTTGGAACCTTCATTCAATCGTTAAGCTGCTTTTGGCCAGGAAGCTCTCCCCCGCCTCCAACATTCTAAAACCAAAAAGGTTCCGTCCCTGGTGCATGTTAGCCGCATTGATGGCGCAGGTCTGGGGTTCGGCGCAGATAAAAGTATCAATCCCGTTCTGATTCCAAACCACCCAAT